>JBFJNB010000032.1:0-11267 GCA_041633655.1 Lysobacterales bacterium
GCCGCTGGCGAGCTGTCCTGGACCGCCCCGCCAGGCACCGGGCTCGACTGGGGCAGCCTGTACACGTTTTCGTTCGAGGCTTCGCTGCCGCCGGTCAACGGCTCCGTCGAGCTGATTCCTCGCGAAGCCGGCGGGCCAACGAGTTTTGACGTGAATGGATTGAACCTGCTGGATGACGTGATCCATTTGGACGGCTTCGAAGGGTAGGGGATAGCCTTCGCTCCGGCTGGGGTCCGGCCAAAGGCGGCTGCCTTCTTCCGCTCCGCGAAAACCGGTGGCGTGTCTTGGACGGGGTGTTTTGTTGTCGAGGCGGTTGAAAAAAGCACGCCTTCGGTCCACTCCGGGTCCGGCCGGAGGCGCGGGCGCCTCTCGTTGGTTGCGTGATTACTGAAGCCGGTGGGGAACCGCGTTACACTCAGGCGCCAGCCAGCCAGGAGTACCTTTTCAATGCCGGAGCATTTTGGATTGACCATCGCCGGGGGCGGCACGCCCGCCGGGCAGATCGAGGTTCGCTGCCCGTACGACGAGGAACTGCTGGGTACGGTGGAGTCGATCGGCGCGGATCTGGCCGAGCAGGCGATGGCCACCGCGCACCGGCTTTATCGCGACCGTACAGCCTGGCTGCCGATCCCGAAGCGGCTGGAAATCCTGGAAAAAACCGCCGCGATCATGGCCGGGCAGGCCGACGAACTGGCGCTGGCCGCGGCCTCCGAAGGCGGCAAGCCGCTAATGGACTCCAAGGTGGAGGTCAACCGCGCGATCGAGGGGGTCAAGCTGTGCGCGGATGCGCTGAAAAACCAGGCCGGGCGCCAGTACCCGATGGGGATCAACCCGGCGTCGGTGAACCGGATCTCGTTCTCGATGCACGAGCCGATCGGGGTCGTGGTCGCGGTCAGCGCGTTCAACCACCCGCTGAATCTGATCGTGCACCAGGTGGGCCCGGCGGTCGCGGCCGGGTGCCCGGTGCTGGTCAAACCCGCCAGCTCGACCCCGCTGTCGTGTTTCCGGTTCGTGCAGATCCTGCGCGAGGCCGGGCTGCCGGACGAGTGGTGCCAGGTCGCGATGACCGAGAACAACAAACTGGCCACGGCGCTGGTCAGCGACGCTCGCACCGCGTTTTTCAGCTTCATCGGCAGCGCCAGGGTGGGCTGGATGCTGCGCTCCAAGCTCGCCCCGGGGGCGCGCTGTGCGCTGGAGCACGGCGGCGTGGCGCCGGTGATCGTGGCCGCCGACGCCGACCTGGAGGCGGCGGTGCCGATGCTGGCCAAGGGCGGGTTCTACCATGCCGGCCAGGTGTGCGTGTCGGTGCAGCGGGTATTCGTGCACGAGTCCATCGCCGGCGACCTGGCCGCACTGCTGACCGAGGCGGCGGAGGACATGGAAATCGGCGACCCGCGCTCGCCGAACACCGACGTCGGGCCGTTGATCGATCCGGCCGAGGTCGATCGGGTCCACGAGTGGGTGACCGAGGCCGCCGACGGCGGCGCCGAAGTGCTGACCGGCGCGGAGAAGCTGCGCCACAACTGCTACCGCCCGACGGTGCTGATGAATCCGTCCCCGGACGCCACCATCAGCCGCAACGAGGTGTTCGGCCCGGTGGTGTGCCTGTATTCCTACGCGGACCTGTCGGCCGCCATCGATCAGGCCAACGCGCTGGACGTTTCGTTCCAGGCGGCGGTGTTCACCCGCGACATCGACACCGCGATGACCGCCTACAAGGGGCTCGACGCGAGCGCGGTGATGATCAACGACCACACCGCGTTCCGGGTCGACTGGATGCCGTTTGCCGGCCTCAAGCATTCGGGGCACGGCGTGGGCGGCATCGAGTTCACGTTCGAGGACATGCAGATCTCGAAGCTGGCGGTATTGCGCTCGCTGGCGCTGTAACCAGGCCCGCCTCGGTTGCAATAAATTACCTCGACGCGGGTCTTTAGTCGGGGTGGGCGCCGACCGGCGTCGGAATCACGGAGGGGCAAGCCATGTCGTTGCCGGGCTGGATGCTGACCACGCTGGAAATCCTCACCGGGCTGTTCATTCTGGTGGTCGGCTCGCTGGTGCTGGTGGTGATCGTGGTGTACTTCGTCGACCGCTACCAGACCAGCCAGACGGTGCTGCGCAACTACCCGGTGATCGGGCGCTTCCGGTACTGGTTCGAGCACCTGGGCGAGTTCTTTCGCCAGTACTTCTTCGCGATGGACCGCGAGGAATTGCCGTTCAACCGCGCCCAGCGCTCGTGGGCCTACCGCGCGTCCAAGGACGTCGACAACACCGCCGCGTTCGGCTCCACCAAGGACCTTCGGCCCGAGGGCACGGTGATCTTCGTGAACTGCCCGTTCCCGCAACTCGAAGAAGAGACCGTTGCGCCGGCGCCGATTCCGTTCGGGCCCTACTGCGAAAAACCCTACGACGCGCCCTCGTATTTCAACGTCTCGGGGATGAGCTTCGGGGCGCTGTCGAAGCCGGCGGTGCAGGCGCTCTCGCACGGCGCGGCCGCGGCCGGGGTCTGGCTGAACACCGGGGAAGGGGGGCTGGCGCCCTACCACCTGGAAGGCGGCTGCGACGTGGTGTTCCAGATCGGGACCGCCAAGTACGGGGTGCGCGATCCCGAAGGCCGGCTGTCGGACGACAAGCTCAGGGAAGTCGCCGCGCACGACCAGGTGCGGATGTTCGAGATCAAGATGGCCCAGGGCGCCAAGCCCGGCAAGGGCGGGATCCTGCCCGGCGGCAAGGTGACCGCGGAGATCGCGCGCATCCGCGGCATCCCCGAGGGCCAGAATTCGATCAGCCCCAACCGCCACCCCGAGATCAAGACCCCCGGGGCGCTGTTGGACCTGGTCGAGCGGGTGCGCCGGGTCACCGGCAAGCCGACCGGGTTCAAGACCGTGATCGGCGCCTGGGGCTGGCTGGATTCGCTGTTCACCGAAATCCACGCGCGCGGGATCGAATCGGCCCCGGACTTCTTCACCGTCGACGGCGGCGACGGCGGCACCGGCGCGGCACCGGCGCCGCTGCTGGACGAGATGGGCCTGCCGCTCAGGGAAGCGTTGCCGATGGTGGTCGACAAGCTGACCGAATACGGCCTCAAGGACCGGATCAGGGTCATTTGCTCGGGCAAGCGGATTACCCCGGCCGAGGTCGCGTGGGCGCTGTGCGTGGGTGCCGACGTGGTGGTCTCGGCGCGCGGGTTCATGTTCGCGCTCGGCTGCATCCAGGCGCTGCAGTGCAACAAGAACACCTGCCCGACCGGGATCACGACCCACAATCCGAACCTGCAGCGCGGTCTGGTCGCGACCGACAAGTCCAGGCGGGTGGCCAATTACGCGAAAAACATGCGCAAGGAAGTCGAGATGATCGCCCATTCCTGCGGGGTGCCCGAGCCGCGCCTGCTCAAGCGCATGCACGCCCGCGTGGTGGTCGCCAACGGGCTGTCGATCCCACTCGATCAGCTCCACCCCGAGGTCGAGACCCGTGCCGATTACCGCGCAAGCCCTTCGACCTCGGCGGCATAGCGGAGCCGGCGCCCGTTCAGAAGGCATTCAGGTTCGCCGGCGCACAATCCGGGCGGCGAGGAGCCCCTCGGGAGGAATCGGCCCGATGTTCAAAAGACTGATTTGCGTCGCGGCGCTGTGGCACGGCGGTGTCGTCGCCTCCGATGCGGTCGGAATCTCGCCCGGGGACGTTGGCGCGCTGGTTGCGGCCATCGAGGCGGCGCAGGCCGCGCCGCCGCCGGCTAAACCGATCGCGCTGTCGGCCGGGACCTACGTCCTCGGCGACCATCTGCGCTTTCCCGAGATCACCCGCGAGACGACCCTGATCGGCGGCAACGCGGTTCTGTTCACGACAAATGATTCCGGGCCGTTTCCGCTGTTCACGATCCGGCCCGGGGGCGCTCTGGTGCTCGAAGGGATGGCCCTGTCCGATTTGGGCGGGCACGAAGACCGCGGCGAGGCCCTGATCGTCAACGACGGTGAGCTGGCGCTCGCCGACGTGGCGTTCGTGAACGTGTTCCGGCGGCTGGTCGGGCTCGGCCGTTTCGGTGCCATCCAGGCCGCGCCGGTCATCGTAAATCGCGGCACCGCGACGCTGGAGCGCGTGGCCTTTCACGACAGCGGTCACGATCGGGCCGGCGGTATCCTGACCAATCTCGGCGGCACCGCGACGCTCGATACCGTGCACATCGCCTCCCGGGAACGGAGTTCAGGCGGCGCGGTGTGGACCGCGGGCGGGGTCGTAACCGTGCTCAACAGCACCATCGTCGGTCATGCCACGACCGTGACGGGGCTGCTGACCGAGCCGCTCGGCGTGACCCGGATCGGCAACAGCATCGTATCCTGGCATGGGTCGGCCGATTGCGGGGGCGCCGGCCAGCTCACCTCGCTGGGGCACAACACCACCGTCGATTGCCCCCTGGACGCAACCGGCGACATCCGCAGCAAGGTCCCCTTGCGGGCCTCCGAACCCCGCCGCTGGATGGACCAGCAGCTGGCGCTGCACATTCCCTCGGCGGCCGGGGGCTCGGTCGATTCGGCCGATCTGTCGCTGTGCGCGGACCGGGATCTGGTCGGCGCGCAGCGCATCTGGCAGGAGCGCCCGTTCTGGGACGGCGATCACGACGGCGTTCCGGGCTGCGACCGCGGCGCGGTGGAGCGGCGCACCCGCGCGCGGGGAGAGGGTGGCGCCAACGGCGTCTACTTCGATCCCGCTTCCGACGGCCACTATGTCACCGTGATCGTCAATGACTCCAACACGCTGGTGTTGTGGAATACGTTCGACAAGGACGGGAATGCGGCCTGGGTCTTCGCGACCGGGGATCTGGTGGGCGGGCAATCCTACCTCGGCGAGGCCTATACCAACGAGGGTGGCCGCCTCACCGAGGGTGGCCCCCCGGTCGGGCAGACACCGCGGCGCTGGGGCGTCATTGAACTGGAACTGCCCTCGTGCGATCGGGCGCGGTTGATCTACCAGTCGGATCGACCCGAATTCGGCCGCGGTGAGCTCACGCTGCGGCGCCTCGCCGTCGTGCGCGAACTCGGATGCACCGACGTGGATCAGCCGTTTCGCTGATCGAACATCGCGGTGTAGCGCCGCTGCATTTCCTCGATCGAGACCTTCTCGATCGTGTGGCCGAGGATCCACTCGTGGCCGAACGGGTCGCGGATCCTCCCGGAGCGCTCCCCGTAGAACTGATCCGCTGGCTCGATCACGACCTTTGCGCCGGCTCCCACCGCACGCTGAATCAGCGCGTCGGCGTCGTCCACGTGCAGGTGGATCGACACCCCGGTGCCGCCGTAGGCAAGCGGGCTGAGCAGGCCGTACTCGGGAAACTCCTCGGCCAGCATGATCGTGGCCGGGCCGAGTTTCAGCTCGGCGTGCCCGATGCGGCCGCCCGGCTCGGTCAGCCGGAACAACTCTCGGCGCCGAAGACTTGCGTGTAAAACGCGATCGCGGTGTCGGCATCGCGCACCCCCAGGTAGGCATACACCTCGTGAATCGGAGAGGTCGACTGGTTCACGTCGCTGCTCCTCAAACTAATCTGGACCCGGGGGCTCGTCGCGGGCGGTTCACTGGTCGTGCTCCTATGACAGGCGCGTAACTCCCGGAAACCGGTCAAAGCCGGTATCGAAGCTCAGCAAGGTGCGAATTTCGTGCTGCTCCATAATCGCCAGGTGGATAGCGTCGCGTGCCGAGCTGATTATCGCCCAGAATGATCTCCTTGGCGCGGTGGGTGGCGGCCAGACTGACCGGAAAGACCTCGTCGACGATTCCGAGTAACGCGTCAAACACGGGCTGAATAGCATCTCGACGATGGATAGCGACATACCGGTGGAGGATCTCCCGCAGGACCTCGGCGTCGGTCACCAGGCGCTCGCTGCGACTGACCCGCTGCTCAAGAAGGCGCTGTGCGTCCGCCTTGTGGGGGGTGGGCACCGCCGACCAAGTACATCGGGATATTCGAATCGACGAAGATCAAGGGTTGGCTCCATAGCCACGCTCGATCTCGGCCAACATCTGGTCGATATCGGCGGTCGGGAAATCGTGGCGAGCCGCGGCACGAATCACTTCCAGCTTTTTGCCCATGTCGCCAGTAGGCTGTAGTTGGCGCGCCTTTTTCAGGGCCTGCCGCACCCACTCGCCGACCGACATGTGCTGTTCGCGCGCTAGGCGCTGGATTTCCTCGTATTCGGGCTCCTTCAGCAACACCTGCAGTCTTTTGCTCATGGGGTGAGTCTAGATTACTCATGCCCATGAGTCAGTTTAGCTCACACGAGGAAAGTGAATCCCGGACCCTTTTTCTATTCTGTCGCGGGGGCCGGGTCGTAGAGGTAGTTGCGCCCGGCAGCCGTAACCTCGCCGGCGAACTCCGATCCGCCCAGCACCAGCAGCTTGCCGTCCACTTCCACCGCGACGATGCCGTGCAGCCGGATCGGCATGTCGGGGCCGGGCACGAACTGGTTGCGGCTCGGGACGTAGATCTCCAGACTTCGCGAGGTCTGGCCGACGTTCAACGCCTCGCCGCCGACCGCCATCAGCTGACCCTGCACCGCCGCGGCGCCGAAACCGGAGCGTCCCTCGAGCATGTCCGGTCCGTTGCGCCAGGTCCCCGCGAGTGGGTCGAATATCTCGACCGAGACCACATTACCCTGGGTGCCGCGCCCACCGAGCAGCCACAGCTCGTCCCCGAACACCGCCGCGCTAGAGTGGTTGCGCCTAGTCTCGGTCGATTGCGGCAGCGTTGCGTAGCTGTCGCTGGCTGGATCGTAGCGCAGCGTCGGCGCGCTGCCGGTACCACCAAGCAGGTAGATGTGGCTGCCGAAGCTGAGCGCGACGTTGGCCGCCGCCTTGGTCTGCGGCAGGTCAGCGATCTGGCGCCACTGCATCGTCGCCGGGTTGTACGCGAACGCCGATCGGGTCTGGGAGAACGTCGATTCGCTCAAGCCTCCGAAGACGTAGATCTGACCCTGGTGCCCAACCGCCATGTGGTGGTTCTTGCCCTCGGGCATTGCCGGGTGCGTGGTCCACTGATCGGTGGCAAGGTCGTACGATTCCAGCACCCGCGGCCCGCCGAAACCGCCGGAAAGATACACGATGCCGTCGAGCACCGCGGCGGTCACCTCGCTGCGCGGGAAGAAGGACGGTGCGATCTCGCGCCAGGTGCCGCCGGTCAGCGGCGCGTTCGGGTCGGCGTCCTCGCAGGTGACCCGGTCGAGCAGGGTCAGGCGCACCGGGTCGAGGCTGCCTTCTCCGAACCCGGGAAGCAGGGAATCGTATTCCAGTCGCGCCAGATTGCATTCGAGCAGCTCGAAGGTCACCGTGCCCCACGGCTCCAGCGTGACCGCGTCGGGATCGAAATCTTCCCCGAACGCGGGACCGGTGACCAGGAACACGTCGTCGAATACGATCCAGTCGCCATCTCGCATCCCCACCCCGGTGACCCATGCGGCGTTGCCGTTCGCGTCGTAGGTGAACCAGTACATGTTGACCCGGCCGTCGCCGAGTTCTTCCAGGAACCAGCCCTCGCCGTTGTGGGATGGATCGAACCAGGCGCTCGAGACCGGGCGCGATGCGCCTCCCTTGGCGGCCGGGCAGGGCGCGTCCCCGATCCCGGTCAGCCGGACCACGGCGCGCTCGGCGGCGCCGAATTCGGCCGGACCGGCGTAGCTCAGGGTGCCGCCGTCGCAGCCGCTGAAGGTGAACTCCAGCGGGCCCCAGTCGCTCGCGGTCAGCGCGTCGGGATCGAATCCCGGGCCGAACACCGGACCGGAGAACTGCTGCAGGTTGGGAAACGTGACCCGGTTTTCGTCGACCGTGCCGCTGCCGACCAGCCACGCCTGGCGCGGACTGCCCTTGGCCGCAGGAGGATAGGTGAACCAGGCGACGAACGCGGTGCCGTCGTGCAGGATCTCGAGCACCCAGCCCTCGCCGGAGCGGTCCGGGTCGAACCAGCTCCCGGTAAAGCCGCCGTCCACGGCCGGTTCCTGGGACCAGGCGAGGCTTGCGCTCAACAATAACGCGCAACCGAGGAGGCGGATTGGGGATACCATGCACATTACTCCACGAAGTGCTTCGTATTAGATTAAATCAAGGCGGCTACCGCTGACAATCACTCTCGCGCCGAATATCGATTGGGGTCCCACGGCTGACGGTGTCGAACACCGGCGACAGCCGGGTAGCCTCATCGATCAGCCGATCGAGCCGCACGTCGGGTCCCTTGGCGTCGATGCCGATGGTCAACCGGATCGCCTGGTAGCCCGCCCGGACCGCCGGGTCGAGGCCGAGGCCGCCGCGCAGATCCACCTCGCCCTCCGCCCGCGTCTCGATCGCATCGACGTGGATCCCGCGCGCCCCGGCGTGCCACACCAGGGTCGCCGTGACGCTGGCGGCCAACGCGGCCAGTAGGTGCTCGAGCGGATCGACCAAGCGGTCTCCGCCAAGCAGCGAGGGGAGGTCGGACTCGACCAACAACGGCCGGGTGCGTGGGGATTGATCGCGGTCGCCGGCCGAGAAGTCGTTGACGATGCTGCGCGTGCGGCCACCGTCGACCCACTGATTGGTGACCCGGAAGCGATACCGGCTGAAGCACCGGCCTCGCCCGTTCACGGCGGTCGCTCGGCCCAACAAACGCCGGCTGAGACCATTGATCCTAGCCTGCATACCTCACCACCGTGACTGGCTTCGTCCACATTTCCGAGGCTCCGAGATGCCTTGGTCACGGTCCAGATTAAGCGGAAGCGGCCGGGGAACCATGCCCGGTGCGTGATCATTGCGTGGTGGATTTGTGATATATCTTTGGGCGCTTTGGCAACTCCGCACGGGCGGACCGGATCCCGGGAATGATCTACCGATTCGGTGATTGCGAAGTCGACACCAAGCTGCTCGAGCTGCGGCGGGGCGGGGAGTCGCAGCCAGTGGACCCGCTCGCGTTCGACCTGCTCCGATACCTGATCGAAAACCGCGACCGGGTGCTGACCCGCGACGAGCTGCTGGACAACCTCTGGCCCGGCAAGGTGGTCACGGATTCGGCGTTGTCGAGCCGGGTCAAGTCGGTTCGCAGCGCAGTCGGCGACACCGGCGCTTCGCAGCGGATCGTCAAGACCATCCACGGGCGCGGCTACCGCTTCGTCGCCGATCTTGCCGACCGCGCGAGCCCACCGGCGACGCAGCCGGCGCCGGCCGGGATCGACCCATCAGTTGCCCGGACCATGGCCGTGGGCCGGGATCGCGAACTCGGCAAGTTAGCGCGCTGGCTCGACCGCGCGCGTGCGGGTCGGCGCGAAATCGTGCTGGTCTCGGGCGATGCCGGGGTCGGCAAGACCACCCTGACCCGGGCCTTTCTGAACACCGCCCGGGACCAGGCCGGCACGTTCGTGCTGACCGGCCAATGCGTGAACCAGCGCGGTGCCAGCGAGGCCTACCTGCCGCTCCTCGAGGCGCTGGGCCGAGCCGGCGGTGACGACCGCGAGGTCGCGGAGTTGATCCACCGGTACGCGCCGGCCTGGTTGGCGCAATTGCCGGCGCTGGGGCGCGTGGATCGGGGCGAGCAGCCGCCGGAGGTCTTCACCGCCGGTCGGATGCTGCGCGAGCTTTCCGATTTGCTCAACCAGCTGGCGCAGCGACGGGACACGATCCTGGTATTGGAGGACCTGCACTGGTCGGACCCGTCCACCGTTGGGTGGATCGAATACTACGCCCGTCGCGGCGACAGCGCGCGGTTGTTGTTGATTGCCACGTTGCGCCCGGACGGACCGTTTCAGGCCGAGTGTCTGGAACTGGCGGTGCGTGGACACGCGCACCACCTCATGCTGGATTCGATCGACGAGGCCGACGTCAGCGCGTATTTGAATCAGCGTCTGAGCCATCCGCCTTCTCCGGAACTGGCCGCGCTGACTTACCACCGCACCAGCGGCTTTCCGCTGTTCATCGACACGCTCATCGACCATTGGCTCGACCGCGGGCTGGTGCGGCGGATCGATGGCACCTGGTCCGCCGCCAGCGACGAGGAGGCGCTGCTAGCGGGCGTGCCCGAGAGCCTGTCCCAGTTGATCGACCAGCAATTGGTCAACCTGCGCCCGGGGGAGCGGGACCTGCTGCAAACCGCGGCCTTGGCCGGGTCGCCGTTCCCGTCGGCGGCTATTGCGTACGCCCTGGGCGAGCCCGAGGAGGCGATCGAAGCGCTCTGCGGGCACCTCGCGCGCCAGGGTCGGATCGTGCGCCACTCGGGCGACGCGCGCTGGCCCGACGGCACCGTCAGTGCGACGTTCGAGTTCCGCCACGAGCTGTATCGCGAGGCCCTGTATCAGTGCGTGGCCTCGGCGCGGCGCGCGCGCCTGCACCGCGCCCTGGGTGAGCGCCTGGAGCAGGCATACGGCGACGACCCCGGCCCGGTCGCGGGCCAGCTCGCCGACCATTTCGCCCGCGGCAATGAAGGCGCCCGTGCGCTGAAGTATTTTTATCCGGCCGCGCTGTCCGCGTTCAACCGGTCCGCGTACCGGGAAACCGTGTCGATCGTGAACCGGGCGCTGGCGCTGATCCGAAATCTGACCGGCTTGCCCGACAGCCGCCGGGTCGAGCGCGACCTGCTGCTGCTGCGGGCCAGCGCGCTGATCTTCCTGGAGGGCTGGTCCTCGTCCGAGGTCGAGGAATCGTATCTGCGCGCCCGGACGCTCGGAGCAGAGCTCGGCCTGACCGACAACCTACCGGAAGTGTACGGGCTGGCCGCGCTGCACGAGAACCGCGGGCAATACAAGAAATCGCAGGCGACGATCGAGTCGCTGCTGGATGAGAGTTCCGACGTTGGGCTCGAGGGGCACGAACTGCTGGCCTGCTCGCTGTTCCACCAGGGTCGCTTCGAACGGTCCAAGCAAAACGCGGACCGCGCGATCGAGGCGTTCGATCCCACCGACGTCAGCGCGATCCTGGCCCGGTACGGCGAAAACCCGGGCGTCAGCTGCCACAGTTGGGCGGCGCTGGATCTGTGGTTCATGGGCCAGCCGGATACCGCGGTCGAACGATCCGACCTGGCCCTGGAATTGGCCGACGTCCATCCATACAGCCGCTGCTCGGCGCTTACCATGCGCTCGTTTCTGCACCAGTTCAGGAACGAGCCGGACGAGACGATGCGCTGGTGCGAGAGCACCCGCGAGCTGGGCGAAACCGAGGGCTATTACTATCGGGTGGCCCAGGTCATGATCCTCGCGGCGTGGGCCCGCGCCCGGCTCAGCGAAGAACCCGATCACCTGAAGGAGGCGCTGGAATGGGCCGACGAGAGC
>JBFJNB010000033.1:0-11194 GCA_041633655.1 Lysobacterales bacterium
ATTGGCGAAGCCTCCTCGAGCGGGTTGATTAGCCGGGATAGAGCGCCCGAACCGACGATGATAGAGCTTGATCGAGAACGGAGCGAACGCCGCCTTAACCGAACCGAATCCGGACCTTACCCGACGGCGCAAGTCCGGAATCCCGCGAACACGTCCCGCCGGTGCGGCTCGAAGTAGTTGCGATACCTCGCGGTGATCATCCGGGTGCGCGTGGGCCAGGCGCCGCCGCGCAGCACCTTGGTGCGGCCAAACAATGGCTCCGAGTACTCGCGGTAGGCATCCGGCGCGAACCCCGGGTACGGCGCGAACGTGTCGGCGGTCCACTCCCAGACGTTGCCGATGAGCTGGCGGCAGCCGAACCGGTTGTCCCCATCCGGGCACGCGGCGACGTCGGCGCACCCGAGCGCGAAGCCGTCCAGGTTGGCGTGCCCCGGCGTCGGGGCCGCGTCGCCCCAGGGGTAGTCGGATTGGTCCGATGGATCGCCCGGGCCACGGGTGGCGGCGAACTCCCATTCGGCCTCGGTCGGCAGCCGCCTCGCGGCCCAGCGGCAGTAGGCGTCCGCCTCGTACCAGTTGACGTGGATCACCGGCTGGTGGGGAGAAAGGTCCTGCCAGCGGTCGAAATGACGGACCCGCCAGCCGCGCGGCCCGTCCGCTCGCCAGTAAATCGGGTGCTCAGCCGCGCACCCGCTTCGCCAGGCCCAACCGTCCTCACGCCACAGCTCGGACCGGCGATAACCGCCGTCGGCGACAAAAGCAGCAAACTCGGCGTTGGTCACCGGCGCGCGCGCCAGCTCGAACGGGGCGACGCTGACCGGGTGGGCCCATTTCTCGTTGTCGAACCCAAACCGGTCGTCCCCGGACGCACCCAGCTCGAACAGGCCGCCGGGGATTTCGGCATCCCCCGGCAGCGGCCCACCGCCGGTCAGCGGCAGCGGTCCCGCGCCCTCGAACGCCGGCGCCGGCAGGCCATGGGTCTGGCGGGCCCACAGCAGGGCCTCGTTGTGCATGTCCTGGTGGAACACCGTGAACTGATAGATGAAGCTGTCTTCGGCGCTAGCCAGGCCTTCTCCCAGGCGCCCGGCGAGCCGCTCCCGGACCTCGTCCAGGTAGGCCAGCGTCCGCTCGCGGTCGTAAATCGGCAGATCCCAGCGCCGCTCGTGCTCGATCGCGATGGAGTCGTACAGCTCGTCGCCGCGCGCGAGCAGCGGCGGGTAGCCATAGAGCCGGCGCAGGATGAAGTACTCGTGGAACCAGCCAATATGGCCGATCTCCCACAGGGGCGGGTTGACGGTGGCCAGTTTCGGCCCGATTAGCTGCTCCGGGGTCAGGTCGCGGATCAGCTCCGTCGTCCGCCGCGCGGCGCTTTCGAGCATCCGCTTGAGTACAGCGGTCGAAACCGGTTGTGCAATCATGTTGACATGAGGATCGCCCTGGTCACTCCCGCCGGCAAGAACGCGCTCACCGGGAACCGAACGACGGCCGTGCGCTGGGCCGCCATCTTAAGGGACCTCGGGCATCGGGTGCACGTGACCACCGGCGGGGATGGCGCCGCCGCCGAGCTGATGGTCGCGATCCACGCCTGGCGCAGCGCGCGCTCGATCGATGCGTTCCGCGAGCGTAATCCGCGGCGCCCGCTGATCGTGCTGCTGGCCGGCACCGACATCTACCGCTACCAGCGGTCGCACCCGAGCGTGGTCCACCGCTCGATGGAACAGGCCAGCGCGCTGGTCGGGCTCAACGAACGGGTCGCGCGCGCGATCCCGGCCCGGTTCGCACCGAAACTGACCGTGATCCATCAGTCGGCGCTGCCGCTGGCGGGCCCGCGAAAGCCCTCCACGCGCTATTTCGACGCCTTGGTGGTTGCCAACGCGCGCCGGGAAAAAGACCCTTTGCGCGCGGCGCTCGCGGCCCGGCTGGCGGCGCCGGATTCGCGCCTGCGGGTGGTGCACGCCGGCGCCGCCAGCGGGGCCGTTCGGCGCGCGATCGAGGCCGAGGTGCGGCGCAACCGCCGCTATCGCTGGCGCGGCCCGGTGCCGCGCTGGCAGGTGCGGCGGCTTTACGCGCGGGCCCGTCTCCTGGTGCTCAGCTCGCGCTCCGAGGGCGGCGCCAACGTGATCTCCGAGGCGCTGGCGGCCGGGCTGCCGGTGCTGGCGACTCGGATCGACGGCAACGTGGGCCTGCTGGGCTCCGACTACGCGGGCTATTTTCCGGTCGGCGACACCGCGGCGCTGGCCGCGCTGTTGCGCCGGGCCGAGTTCGAGCCCGGGTTCCTGGCGCGGCTCGAACGCCAGTGCCGCGCGCTCGCGCCGCGGTTCCGGCCGCAGCGCGAGCGCCGCGCCTGGCGCGTCCTGATCCGCCGGCTGACCGCCGGAAAGGAATCGGTCGAATGAGCGCTCCGCCGCTGGTAGCGCGCGCGCGGGACCATGGCGATCGGGTCGCGCTGGTCGGCCCCCAACGCGCGCACTCGTACCGCGAGCTGCTCGACGCGTCGGCCGCAATCGCGGCCTGGTTGCTGGCCGGCGCCGACGACCTCGAGGAGCGACGGGTCGCGTTCGCGGTGGCGCCCGGGTTCGATTACGTTGCCTGGCAGTGGGGCATCTGGCGCGCCGGTGGGGTTGCGGTGCCGCTGTCGCTGGCGGCGCCCGAGCCGGAAATCGAGTATCTGATCGCCGACGCCGATTGCGCGATCGTCGCCGGCGATCCGGAGCGGGAACCGCGCCTGCGGCCGCTGGCGGGCGCGCTCGGGTGCCGGTACCTGCCGACCGCGGCGCGCGTGCCGACCGAATCGCGGGCGCTCCCGGCGATCGATCCCGCGCGCCGCGCGATGATCATCTACACCAGCGGCACCACCAGCCGGCCCAAGGGTGTGGTATCCACGCACGCCATCATCGAGGCCCAGATCCACTGCCTGGTCGAAGCCTGGGAATGGGAGGCATCCGACCGGATCGTGAACGTGCTGCCGCTCAATCACATCCACGCGATCATCAACGTGCTCGGCTGTGCGCTGTGGGCCGGCGCCCGCTGCGAGCTGCTCGCCCGGTTCGAGCCGGCGAGGGTCTGGGAGCGCTTCGCCGGGGCCACCCTGTTCATGGCGGTGCCGACCGTCTACGCGCGCCTGATCCGGGCCTGGGAGGAGGCGCGCTCGCCGGTGCGCCGCCGGTGGACGGCCGCGGCGGGGGGTGTGCGCCTGATGGTGTCCGGGTCGGCCGCGCTGCCGCGGCCGATGTTCGAACGCTGGCGCGAGATCACCGGCCAGGTGCTGCTGGAGCGCTACGGGATGACCGAGATCGGAATGGCACTGTCCAACCCGCTCCACGGAGACCGAGTGCCCGCGACGGTTGGAGTGCCGCTGCCCGGGGTGGAGGTGCGGCTGATCGGCGAAGACGGCGAACCGGCGGGGCCGGGCGAGGCCGGCGAGATCCAGGTCCGCGGCCCGGGCGTTTTTCGCGAATACTGGCGCCGGCCCGAGGAGACCGCGGCGGCGTTCCACGAGGGCTGGTTCGCAACCGGCGACGTCGCGGTGATCGAGAACGGCCGCTACCGGATCCTCGGCCGGGCCAGCGTGGACATCATCAAGACCGGCGGCTACAAGGTCTCGGCGCTGGAAATCGAAACCGTGCTGCTCGGCCATCCGCAAGTCGACGAATGCGCGGTCGTCGGCGTGCCCGATCCGGAGTGGGGCGAGCGGGTCGCCGCAGTGCTCGTTGCCCGCGCCGGCCGCGCGCCCGGGATCGAGGACCTGCAACGTTGGACCCGCGAGCGACTGACCGGCTACAAAGTGCCGACCCGCTGGCTTCTGATCGACAACCTACCAAGAAATACCCTCGGCAAGGTCACCAAACCCGCCCTTGTCAGGTTGTTTCAGTGAGGATGTTGGTCAGCCTGGCGGTGTCGATGTTGCCGCCGGAGACGATGCAGACCACGGTGCCGGTTCCGGCCTGGCCAGCCAGGGCCGCGGCCACCGCGGCCCCACCGGCGCCCTCGGCGACCACCCGGTTGCGCTCGATCAAGAGTCGGATCGCGGCGGCGACCCGATCCAGCGAGACCACCAGCGCGGCGTCGACCAGGTCCTTGACCAGCGGCCACATCGGGGTCAGCACCCGGGTTGAGCCGATGCCGTCAACGAAGCTCGGAGTATAGGTGACGGTTTGCGGTTCCCCGGCGGCCAGCGCCGCGGCCAGCGGCGCGGCCGTGTCGACCTCGCACGCGTAGACCCGGGTGTCGGATTTCAGCGCGCGGGTCGCCGCGGCGATGCCCGAGACCAGGCCGCCGCCGCCGAACGGCACCACGATGGCGTCGACCTCGGGCAGGTCCTCCAGGATTTCCAGCCCGATGGTGCCGTTGCCGGCGATCACGGCCGGGTCACAGACCGGGTGGATGAAGTGCCCCGGGTGGCCGCTTGAGTGGGTCTCCATGACCTCCCACCAGCGCTGAAACGGCACCTTGTCGATCCGCCCGCCCAGGCGCCGGATCGCGTCGAGCTTGGTTTCCGGGGCGTGGTCGGGCACCACCGCGGTGCATGCGAACCCGAGCCGGCGGGCGTTCCAGGCCACCCCCTGGGCCATGTTGCCCGCGCTGGCGGTGACGACCCCGGCGGCCAGTTGCCCCGGGTCGGCCAGCGCGATCGCGTTGCCCGCGCCGCGCAGCTTGAACGAGCCGACCGGCTGCAGGTTCTCGAGCTTCAGGTAGATGCGCGCCGGCTGATCCGGCGCATTGAGCCGAACCAGCGGCGTGCGCAGCGCGGTATCGGCGATCCGCTCCCGGGCCGCGCGAATGTCCTCGATCGCTATTGGTCCGAGCGCGGTGGGCACGAGTCTTTGCGTGACGCCCACGAGGGCCCCGCTCCAGCGCGAGCGGGGCCCCTGTGCCGGACCTGTCAGATCCCGCCGAGCGAGTAGCTCAACGTCACTCCGATCGTGCGCGGATGCGGCCGCAGCCGGATTCCGCTGGCGCCGAAGTTCTCCTGGGTCCCGGTGTAGTACTCCTCGTCGAACAGGTTCTGCGCGTACACGGTGACGCTCCAGCGGTCGGCGTTGTAGCCGGCGCGCAGGTTGACCACGTCGTAGTCGGGGCTCAGGTAGGGAAACTCATCCGGCCCCACCGGCCGCGTCAGGCCCTGGTTCGGCGACGGGCCGCGGGTCTGCCGGTTGGTCAGGCCCTCGATGTCGGAGTACTGGCCGTCGCGATGGATGTACTCCAGCCGCACCCAGCCCTCGCCGGCGGCGACCGGCCAGCGGTACTCGGCGGCGATGTTGGCGGTGATTTCGGGCGACTTGGGAAGCTCGAGTCCCTCCAGGTTGACCTGGTAGCCGCCAGTGATCTCGCCGATCGTGGGACTGGTGATCTCGGTGTCGAGCAGGCCCAGCGCACCGCTGATGGTCAGGCGCTCGGTGGCCGCCGCCAGGACCTCGACCTCGAGACCGGTGGCCTCGGCGCTTTCGATGTTGATGGTCTGTTCGAAGTTGCTGCTCAGGTCGCCCGGGGTCAGGAACCGGAACGACTCGAACTGCAGATCGTCCCAATCCAGATAGAACACCGCCGCGTTCAGGCGCACCCGGCGGTCGGCCAGCTCGGATTTGATCCCGAGTTCGTAGTTCCACAGCGTCTCCTCGTTGTAAGGCACCGTGAACCCGGGCGAACCGTCGGCGTTGGTGTTGTGGCCGACGCTGGTGCCGCCGGCCTTGTAACCTTTGGAAACGAGTCCGTATACGCCGACGTCCTCGCTGGCCTGGTAGCGGAAGCCGAGCCGCGGGCTGAAGTCGTCGAACTCCTCCTTGGCGTTGACCGGGACCCGCGGGAAGTTGACGAAGCTCTGGAAGAACGCGAACGGATCGAACTCGGGGGTGCCCGGGAAGCAGCAGGTGGGTGCGATTCCAAACGCCTCCAGGTCATTGACGACCTCGTCGTGGGTGAAGCGCCCGCCGGCGATCAGATCGAGCCGGTCGGAGGCGTGGTAGGTCAGGTCGCCGAACAGCGCGATGCCCTGGATCTCGAAGTTCTTCTCGTTGAACGCCAGTCCCAGGTTTTGCGGGAACGGCGGCAGGAAGCCGATCCCGTTGATGGTGTGGGTCGGTCCGTTGAGCACGTGGACGAAGTTGGACTGCTCCTGGTCGTCCTCGGAATAGAGCGCGCCCACGACCCAGTCGAACTTGTCGCGGCTTCCCTCGAGCCTGAGCTCGGTGCTCCACGAGAACCCGTCATAGACGTTGTCGCGGCCGATCGCGTTCAGGCCCCCGATCAGGTCGTTGTCGAACATCCGGATCTGCTCGGCGTCGAGAAACCCGGTGATCCACTTGAGCGTCATGTCCTCGCCGAAGCGATGCGCCACGTTCAGGATCGCCAGCAGCGATTCGAGCTGGTTGCTCTCGTCGCGGTCGTGGCTCAAGCGGTTTTGGTTCTCGGGCCAGAAGCCGGTGCCCGGATCGATCGCGGCCTGGATCCCGAGGGTGTCCACGGTGTCGAGGTCGAGAAACCCTGAGGGTACGTTTTCGTCGTGGCCCTGGTCCTCGTCGGCGTACATCAGGGTGACCGTGGCCGAAGTCTTGTCGGAGACGTCCCAGATCGCCTTGACCCGGGCCATCAGGTACTGGTGACCGCTGTCCTTGGCCCCGTTGGGGGCGAACCCGTTCTCTGCCGCGGCGGGGCATTCTGCCGCGCTGGCGCCGACCGCGCAGGCGTTCTCGACCAGTCCGCTGGAGTCCTCGTAGTACAGCACCGCGCGGGCTCGGAAGTTGTCCGACGGCGCGCCGCTGATGATGCCGGTCACCGCGAACTGCTCGCCCGCGTTGTCGTAGTCCTCGGCCCCGACGATGATCTTGGCGCCGAATTCCTCGGTCGGGTTCTTGGTAGTCAGGTTGAGCGCGCCGCCGACCGAGTTGCGGCCGAAGTAGGTTCCCTGGGGGCCGCGCAGGATCTCGAGGCGTTCCATGTCCGGCAGGAACGGGTTGGCCACCTGGCTCGGGATTGACGCGATCGAGAACTCGTCCAGGTAGATCCCGATCGAGTTCACGAACGCGTTCTCGCCGGAAACCAGGTTGTTGACCCCGCGCACCGCGATCCCGAGTCCGCGGCTGCCCGCCTGGCCGTCCTCGGTGAAGCTCACGTTCGGGGTCAGCGCCAGGTAGTCGGTGGCGCCGCGGATGTTGGTCTTCTCCACGGTCGCGCCGGTGAACGCGGTCACGCTGACCGGGACGTCCTGGAGGTTCTGCTCGCGCCGCTGGGCGGTCACGATGACCTCTTCCAGCGCGACCGTGTCCTGCGCCAGCGCGTACCAGGGCAACAGGGTGGCCGCAAGAACGAATCCTGCCAATTGCTTCGTCATCGTGAATACCTCTGATTGGGTCCGAGTGGACGCAGTAAGGAGTCGGGACGGCGATGTTTCATGATCATCGAACACCGGTCACGCGGGTAGGCGACGACGAAAAGTCTAGACTTCAACCAACCGGGCCGTCAAACGGTGCCTGCGCTCAGCGGCTGGACGATGAGATCTGGCCGAAAAAAGTGTCGGGGTCGATGTTGCTGCCGCATACCATCAGCCCGACCCGGCGTCCGCTCAATTCTTCGCGCAGCGGCCCGACCAGCGCCGCGGTCGCGGCGGCGCCGGCCGGCTCCACCGCGAGCTTCATGTCGCGGAACAATAGCCCCATCGCCGCGCGCATCTGATCGTCGTCGATCAAGACCAACCGGTCGACGTTTTCCCGGCAAAGCTCGAAGCTGAGCGGGGTCGTCATCGGCGGGGCCAGGCTGTCGGCGATGGTGTCGATTCGGTCCATCCGCTGCGGCGAACCGGCGGCGAAGCTCAGATGCATCACGTCGGCGCCGACCGGCTCCACCCCGATCACCTCGGTGCCCGGGCTGTAGCGCTTGACCGCCGCCGAGACCCCGCCCATCAGGCCGCCGCCGCCGATCGGCACGATGACCGCGTCCATGGGCTCGGTCTGGCGCACCCACTCGGCGCCCAGGGTCGCGGTTCCGAGCGAGGTAAAGATGCCCTCGAACGGATGCACGAACGCGCGCCCTTCCTCGGCCTGGATCTGCTCGACCCGGGCGAACGCGGAGGCGCCGTCGGGTGCGATCTCGACCTCGGCCCCATAGGCGCGCGCGGCGGCCACCCGGAACGGGTTGGCCGAGGCCAGCATCACGACCTTGGCGCTTAGACCCAAACGTTGCGCGGCGAACGCGACCGCGATCGCGTGGTTGCCGGCCGACACCGCGGTGACCCCGCGCGCGAGCGCCTCGGGGTCCGAGTTCAGCATCACGTTCAGCGCCCCGCGCGGCTTGAACGTCCCGGTGCGCTGAAACAGTTCCAGCTTTAGCACGGGTGTGGTTTCGGGACCCAACAGTGCCTCGATCTCGCGCCCGCGCCACACGTGCACCGGCGTCACCACCAGGTGCGGCGCGATCCGCGCCCGGGTGGCCTCGATGTCCTTTACCGTCAGTAGCGCCATCGCCGCAACGATACCACTGGCCGGGTTCATGTGTTGCTTGACCGGAAAAATAGTTCAGACTTAAACTATTTGATAGTCTCGCTCCACATCAAGCCGGCAAGGGACAGCACACGAAATGGCGCGAATGAACGCGGCAAAAGCGCTGATCGACTCGGTTTTGCTGCAGGGGGTCGACACCGTGTTCGGCCTGCCCGGCGGGCAGATCTACGACCTGTACGACGCGCTGCACTCAGCCGGCGACCGGGTTCGGGTGGTGACTTCGCGGCACGAGCAGGGGGCCGCGTACATGGCCTACGGCTACGCGCGCTCCACCGGTAAGGTGGGCGTCTTCGTGGTGGTGCCGGGACCGGGGCTCTTGAATACCACCGCCGCGCTGTGCACCGCTTATGGTGCCAGCACACCGGTGCTCGCAATTGCCGGCCAGATCCCCTCGGAAGGGATCGGGCGCGGGATCGGCTACCTGCACGAGCTGCCCGATCAGCTCGGGATGATCCGCGGGGTGACCAAATGGGCGCAGCGGATCGAGCGGCCCGAAGACGCCCCCGCGCTGGTGCGCGAGGCGTTCCGCCAGCTCTTAAGCGGGCGCCCGCGCCCGGTCGAGTTGGAGATGGCGATGGACGTAACCGGTATCGAGGCCGACGTCGCGCTCGATCGGGGCCCGGTCGCGGTCGCCCCGCCGGAGCCAGACCCGGATGCGCTGGCGGCCGCCGCGAAATTGCTGGGTCGGGCCAGACAACCCCTGATCTATGTCGGCAGCGGTGCCAGCGACGCCGCGCCCGAGGTGCTGGCGATCGCCGAGGCTTTACAGGCGCCGGTGGTCGCGTTTCGCCAGGGGCGCGGGGTGGTCAGCGACGAGCACTACCTGAGCCAGTGCTTCCCCGCCGGCCATCGGCTTTGGGCGGACGCCGATGCGGTGCTGGCGGTCGGCACCCGGTTCAAGTATCCGCTGCTGCACTGGGGTGCCGGTGGCATCGACGTGGTGCGCATCGACATCGACGAAACCGAGGTCGCCAGGGTGCGGGAGCCGGCGGTGGGAATCGTCGCCGACGCGGCTCAGGCGCTGGCACAGCTGATCCCGCTGGTCGAGAAGCACAACCGTGCGCGTCGCTCGCGCGAGCGCGAGCTGGAGGAGCTGAAGGCCGGTTTCGATCGGGAATTCAGGCGCAAGCTGGCGCCGCAGATGGGGTACTTGAGCGCGATTCGTCGGGCGCTGCCGCGCGACGGCCTGTTCGTCGACGAAGTCACCCAGACCGGGTTCGTCTCATGGTACGGATTTCCGGTATACGCCCCGCGCCAGTTCATCTCCAGCGGCTATCAGGGTACGCTGGGGTTCGGCTATGCGACCGCGCTCGGGGTCAAGGTCGGCAACCCGGATCGGAAGGTGGTTCAGATCAGCGGTGACGGCGGCATCATGTACAACCTGGCCGAGCTGGCCACCGCGGTGCAGCACCGCCTGCAGGTGGTGACCGTGGTGTTCCGCGACGATCGCTTCGGCAACGTTTATCGCGCGCAGCGGGAGCGACCCGGAGAGCACGTCATCGCCACCGCGCTGCACAATCCCGATTTCGTCGCGGTGGCGGAGGGCTTCGGCGCCGCCGGCGAGCGGGTGACCGGGGCCGACGAACTCGAGCGCGCGATCGAGCGCGGGTTCGAACGCGACGGCCCGACCCTGATCGAGGTCCCGGTGGGCGAGCTGCCGAGCCCGTGGGAGTACGTGCTGCTGCCCCGAGTGCGAGGAGACTAGTGGCCTGTAACACTCGAAGTGTTAGTGACTGCGTGATGCATCGGGCGCGAGGGAAAGGCGCGCCGACGAGCAGTGGCAGGCCCCACGGGAGGAGGCGCAACGCGGCCGTCGCGTCCGAGGCGCGCGCAGGGCGCTTTCAATTTGAGTGTTACAGGCCACTCGAGATGAACCACAGGAAGGGCCGCTGACATGCGCACGCTGGACTTGGGCACCAGCACGGGCGGGCGCTGGGCCGCGCTCAAGCGCGACGTCCAAACCCTGCGCCGCATCCTGATGATGGTCCTCGGCTACTGGACCCATGGGCGACGGGTGCGCAAGGCGTACCGCGACGCCGAGACGAGCGGCTCGACCTACTGGGTCGACCAGGAACGCTAGCCCGATGTCCCGGATCCGGCCCGACAATCCGCCTCCACCCGAGTACGCCTTCGGGTATCGGCGCCCGCCGCGCTCGGGCAACGAGATCAACGGTCTCGGGGTCACCGATGAAGTTCCGGCCAGCGCGGTTTTTCACTCGGCCGGTGACGCCCGCCTGGAGTGGCAGGCGTTGGACGATTTCTTCAGCCTGGTCAACCCGTGGCCGGTGGTCAAACACGTGGTCGCCAACGCGTGGCAGCTGCGCAAGCGCAACGGTCCGGTCAGCCAGCGGCGCCGGCAGGTCGAAGACCCGCAAGCGATGACCGCCGAGGTCAAGGAGGCCGCCCGCGCGCTCGGGGCCGAGCTGGTCGGGATCACCGGGATCACCGCGGACGCGGTGTTCGCCGGCAGAAGCGCGCCGCACCCGCACGCGATCTGCCTCGGGCTGTCGATGGACCTCGAGGAGATGAAACACGTGCCCCAGCGCCGCGCCGCGGTCGAGGTGATGCGGGTCTACCGGGAGATCTCGAAGATCGCGATCCAGCTGGCCGCACGCATCCGCTCCTGGGGCTGGCCGGCCAAGGCCTACGGCAACCCGAACTCGACCGACATCCTGCACATCCCGCTGGCGGTCAACGCGGGCCTG
>JBFJNB010000034.1:0-11094 GCA_041633655.1 Lysobacterales bacterium
GAACGTGTATCGCGAGGCCGGCATCGACCGGCTGGTCGCGCTGCGCGGCGACATGCCCTCGGGGATGGCTTCCGCCGGCGAGTTTCGGCACGCCAACGAGCTGGTCGGGTTCATTCGCGAGCAGACCGGCGATCACTTCAAGATCGAGGTCGCCTGCTACCCGGAGTTTCACCCCGAGGCCGAGACCGCGCGCGGGGACCTGGAAAATTTCAAGCGCAAGGTCGAGGCCGGCGCCGACGAGGCGATCACCCAGTATTTCTTCAACGCCGACGCCTATTTTCGCTTCGTCGACGACGTGCGCGCCGCCGGGATCGAAATCCCGATCGTCCCCGGCATCATGCCGATCATCAATTACACCCAGTTGGCGCGTTTTTCCGACATGTGCGGCGCGGAGATGCCGAAATGGCTGCGCCGGCGCCTGCGCGACTTCGGCGACGACCGCGCCTCGATCGTCAGCTTCGGGATCGACGTGATCTCGGACCTGTGCCGCCGGCTGCTCGATGGCGGCGCCCCGGGGCTTCATTTCTATACGCTGAACCGCGCCAAGGCGAGCACCGCGATCTGCCGCAATCTAAGCCTGGCGGAGGACTGAACGATGGTTTTGACCAAGACCCCCGAACCGGAACTGGGCAGCGCGGCGCCGGATTTCGAGCTGCCCGGAATCGACGGCCGCGATCACGCGCTGGCCGACTGCCGCGGTCCCAACGGGCTGCTGGTGATGTTCATCTGCAACCACTGTCCATACGTGAAGGCGGTCGCGCCGCGGCTGGCCGAGGACTGCCGCGAGCTGCAGCGCGCCGGGATCGGCTGCGTCGCGATCATGCCCAACGACGCCGAGCGCTATCCCGAGGATTCGTTCGACAACATGATCCGTTTCGCCGAGGCGCACGGCTTTCCGTTTCCGTATCTGATCGACAAAACCCAGCAGGTCGCGCGCGCCTACGGTGCCGTCTGTACTCCCGATTTCTTCGGCTACGACAAGGACCTGAAGCTGAAGTACCGGGGCCGTCTCGATCCCTACGCGCTGGACAAGCCGCCGCCGGAGCGCGAGCGCGAGCTGGTCGCGGCGATGCTGGCAGTCGCCGCCACCGGCGTGGCGCCGGCGACCCAGATTCCGAGCATGGGATGCTCGATCAAGTGGCGCGACTAGGCGATCTGGGTCGATCCACAACCGATTGGGCAGAGCGTCTGCGGCGATCCTGACGACGACTGCGTCATCGCCACCGCGGTCGCCGGCGACGCGGCGGCAATTATCTCTGGCGACGACGATCTGCTCAGGCTCGGGTCGTGTCGCAGCATCAGAATGCTGACGCCGCGAGGGTTCCTGGAACTGGTGGCAGGTAGCTAACCGGCGCTCGCGGTCGCGGGCAGGGCGCCCGCGGCCCGCGGGTCAAAGGGATCAATCGGCGCTGCGCGCGCTCACACTCCGGAGCACTGGCGCTCGGCCAGCCACCGGCTGACGAAGGCCTCGTCTTCGGCGCCGTCAGCATCGAGAGTGTCGCTGACCAGCTGCAGTTGAAGCTCCGGCCGATCGTCGTCCGCGAACGGCTCATCGGACTCGTATTCGAGGTCCGGGCTTTCGTCCATCTCGCCTAGATCTGGTTCACCCCAATAGATCACGTTCATGTTGTTTTCCCCGCCCGAATGTGCGTTTGTTTCGATCGGAGTATACGCCAGCAGGGGCACGCGATCTGTCAACGAATGTAGTTGTTTTGTCAACGAATGTTGCCCGGGATGGCGCCGCTCGGGGAGCGCGGAGGGCGGTGTTCGGCTGGCCGCGGGGGCGGCGTCGCGATCAGGCGAGTGGGGCCGATCCCGCGGCTACAAGCCCGAGCACTGGCGCTCGGCCAGCCATTGGTCGATCAGGGCCTCCTCCTCGGCGCTGCGCTCGCCGTCTGCATCGGCGACCGACTGAAGGCGCGACTCGGGCCGCGTGGGATCGGCCGGCTCGTGCTCACTTTGCGGATCGAAACCTTGTTGTTTTTGCGTCGCTTCCATGTCCTGACCTGGTGCGTAGGTTGTTGTTGTTATCGGTTGGCGATCCGGATTGATTTAGGGCCGCTCGCCACCGCTTTCTCGCAATCGAATGTCAGGAGCGCTTGGAGCCGCGCCCCGCCACCCTGCGCCGGAATGGTGCATGACTTTGATTTCGCATGCAATGTAAAGGAACCTTGACATCCGGTCGGACTCGACCTAAGGTAAAGGAACCTTTACATCCCGGAGGCTCGATGTTTAGCATGCGTTTTCGCCCCGCGCTGGTCGTCGGCGGCGTCGGAATCGCCGCGCTGGTCGCGCTGATGGTCTACTCCCAGTTCGATGGTCGCGAGCGCCACCTTTACTGGCTGGTAGGGTTGCTGCCCGCGATTCCGGCGCTGATCGCGCTGCTCGGCATGCGGGTCGCCTATCGCGGGATGGACGAGCGCGAGCGCCGGATTCACGACGAGGCGCTGCGCAACGCGTTTCTGTGGTCGGCGCTGACGTTTTTCGGCTACGGGCTGCTGCAGGTGTTCGCCGGCTTTCCGGCGCTGAACTTCGCGCTGGCCGCGGCGGTCATGCTGTGCATCTGGGGCGTCGCCTATCTGATTGCAGTGCGGCGCTACTGATGGAAAACCTGGTGCGCGAACTGCGCCACCAGCGCGGCTGGTCGCAGCAGGAGTTGGGCCAGCGGCTGGGGGTGTCGCGCCAGACCATCCATTCGATCGAAAGCGGTCGCTACGACCCGAGCCTCGGACTCGCGTTTCGGATCAGCGCGGTGTTCGAGCGGCCGCTGGAGGCTATTTTTCGGCCGTGAGCCCGAGTTCGTGGTAGTACGGCATCGATGGCGCGGCACCGGGACGGGTTACCGAGATCCCGGCCGCGCGCACCGCGAGATCCAGCGCGCGCGTGAAATCTCCGCCGAAGCGCACCAGCCCGGCCGCGAGTGCGCCGTTGAACGCGTCCCCGGCGCCGGTGGTGTCGACCGCCTCGACCGTCGTGGCCGGGATTTTCTGCCAGCTTTCCACGGATCCAAAGCGGGAACCCTCGGCGTGGGACACGAAGCAGCCCCGCTCGCCGAGCGTGATCACGACGCTGCCGAAACCGGTCTGACGGCACCAGCGGTGCAGCCGATCCCCGTCAGCGGCGTCCCAGGCGCGGGGCAGCCGCTCCCGCGTAACGCGCTGGTAGAGGTGCGCGAACTCGCTCTCGTTCGGGGTGATGATGTCAGCCAGCCCGATCAGCTCGGCCGGCAGGTCGTCGCGGATCGGCGCGGGATTCAGGATCGTCGTCACCCCGGCTTCGCGCGCGATCTGGAGCCCGGCCGCGGTCGCGTCGAGACTGGATTCGAGCTGGGCAATCAGCACCCGCGCGGTTTCGATCTCGCCGGCGAGCGCGGTCACGTGCGCTCGGCCCAGCGCCTCGTTGGCCCCTGGGGCGACGACGATCTGGTTGCGGCCTTCCGGATCGGTCAGCACGCACGCCAGGCCGGTGGCGCCGGCCACGGTCTGCCAGCGGCACTCTAGCCCCTCCGCGCGCGCAAATTCGCGTGCCTCGGTAGCGTAGGCATCCTCGCCGACCGCGCCGACGAACAGCGTGGCCGCGCCGAGCCGGCACGCACCGACGGCCTGGTTGAAGCCCTTGCCGCCGTGGGCGGTGGCATACCTTCCCAGCCGGGTCTGCCCGGGACCGGGCAGCGCGTCGGTCGCGAACAGCAAGTCGCGGTTGTAGCTTCCGATGACGACCACGTCGGACATTTCCACTTCCTCCTGCGGCGATCGGCCGTGTCCGCTAAAGCCCGCGGCGGGCGAAAAGCCTACCTTTGGTTCCGATTCGACGGCAACAGCGCCCTATCGGGAATTCGTGTACGATGGGCGCGCCGCCGCAGCGGGGCGGCCGCCCAGCGAGCGCTTGAGCGCCGATAACTACAAGCGAATCAAGAGGATTGCGCGCATGCGAAGAGTGTTTCTTTGGTTGGTCGGTTGGTGCGCGCCGTTCGCCGCGTCGGCACAGGGCGGCGGGGGCATCGACCAGGCGATCAACAACGCGGTCCAGCCGCTGACCGATGCCGTGACCGCGGTGATTTTCTATCCGATCCCGATGTTCGGCCAAGGCGTGCCCTTCATCGTGATCTGGCTGGTGGTCGGGGCGACCTTTTTCACGCTGTTTTTCAAATTCATCAACGTCCGCGGATTCAAGCACGGACTGGATCTGATTCGCGGCCGCTACACCAACCCCGACTCCCCCGGGGAAGTCTCCCATTTTCAGGCCCTGGCCACCGCCGTGTCGGGGACCGTCGGGCTCGGCAACATCGCCGGCGTCGCGGTCGCGGTAACGATCGGCGGACCCGGCGCGACATTCTGGATGATCGTCGCCGGCTTGCTCGGCATGTCGACCAAGTTCTGCGAGTGCACCCTCGGGGTCAAGTTCCGCAATGAATACGCCGACGGCTCGGTCTCGGGCGGTCCGATGTACTACATGTCCAAGGGGATCAAGGGACCGACTGGCGCGGTGCTGGCGGTGATCTTCGCGGTTTTCTGCATCGGCGGCTCGCTCGGCGGCGGCAACATGTTTCAGGCCAACCAGGCCCACAGCATGCTGGTCGGCGTCACCGGCGGTCCCGACAGCTGGTTGGCCGACAAGGGTTGGCTGTTCGGGCTGACCCTGGCGCTGCTGGTCGCCGCGGTGATCGTCGGTGGCATCAAGAGCATCGCCCGGGTCACCAGCAAGATCGTCCCGTTCATGGCGGTGCTGTACATCGTCGCCGCGCTGGTGATCATTTTCTCCAACCTCGAGGCGGTGCCGTCTGCGTTTGCGTCGATCGTCACCGGCGCGTTCGCCCCGGTTGCGGTAACCGGCGGGATCATCGGCGTGCTGATCCAGGGATTCCGGCGGGCCGCGTTCTCCAACGAGGCGGGTACTGGCTCGGCGGCGATCGCCCACTCGGCGGTCAAGACCAAGGAGCCGGTCACCGAGGGCCTGGTCGCGCTGTGGGAGCCGTTCATCGACACCGTCGTGATCTGCACGATGACCGCGCTGGTGCTGGTGATCTCGGGCTTCTGGCGGGTCGACGGGATCGTGATCCAGGACGTCGCCTCGCTGTATCGCGAGCCGGCGGCCACCTCGGCGGTGGTCGAGCAGGTGAGCAGGGATCATTCGTTGCGGTTGCTCGAGCCGTCGGCCGACGGGCAGTGGCGCGAAGTGTACCGGGACAACGGCGAGATCGGCTGGGTCAGTCTCGGCGACGTCGAGGTCGTCCAGGGCATCACCAAGACCGCGATGGCGTTCGAGGACAGCATCAGCTGGTTCCCGTACGTGCTGGCCGCGGCGGTCGTGTTGTTCGCGTTCTCGACCATGCTGGCGTGGTCTTACTACGGGATGAAGAGCTGGACCTACCTGGTGGGGGAGGGCTTCGCCAAGGAAATCGTCTACAAGCTGGCGTTCCTGATCTTCGTCGTGCTCGGCAGCTCGATGAATCTCAATGCGGTGGTGGATTTTTCCGACGCGATGATCCTCGCCATGGCGCTGCCCAACCTGGTCGCGCTTTACCTGTTGGGTGGCGTGGTCAAGCGAGAGCTGAATTCGTACTGGGGACGCCTGAAGGTGGGCGAGATCACGCGCTACAAATAAGAAACCTCTGATAGATCAGAGGTTTTAAAATCGCCGGTCGGCGGAGGGGGCTACGCGATGGAAACCGTCAAGGACATCCTGTTCGGCCTGATGGGGCTGGCCGCGCTGGTCTCGATCGCGATGCTGTTCTCCCCCAAGCGGCGCGCGATCGACTGGCGCACCGTGGTCATGGGGCTGGCACTGCAGATGGCGTTCGCGTTCATCGTGATCAAGACCACGTGGGGTGCCGCCGTGTTCGACGGATTGGCCAAGTTTTTCGTCGTCGTCATCAACTTCACCTACGCCGGATCCACGTTCGTGTTCGGCGACCTGGCGCGGCAGGACAATTTCGGTTTCATCTTCGCGTTCCAGGTGCTGCCGACGATCATCTTCTTCGCCTCGCTGATGGGCGTGCTGTACCACCTCGGGCTGATGCAGAAGGTGGTCACCGGGATGGCCTGGGTCATGCGCAAGTTCATGAAGGTCAGCGGGGGCGAGTCGCTGTCGGTCGCGGCCAACGTGTTCATCGGCCAGACCGAGGCGCCGCTGGTGGTGCGCCCCTACATCCAGAAGATGACCAACTCGGAGCTGCTGACGATGATGGTCGGGGGTATGGCCACGATCGCCGGCGGGGTGCTGGCCGCCTACGTGGGGCTGCTCGGTGGCGACGATCTGGACCAAAGGATCTTCTATGCCAAGCACCTGCTGTCGGCATCGATCATGGCGGCGCCCGCGACCATCGTGATCGCCAAGATCCTGATGCCCGAGACCCAGGAGTCGCTGACGATGGGGCAGGTACGCCTGGCGGTGGAGAAGACCGCCCACAACGCGATCGAGGCGGCCGCCAACGGCGCCGCCGACGGCTGGCGCCTGGCGCTGAACGTGGGCGCGATGCTGCTCGCGTTCCTGGCGCTGATCGCGATGCTGAACTGGCCGCTGCAGCAGATCGGGGAAGTGACCGGGTTGAACGCGTACCTGCCGCGCCCGCTGGATCTGTCGCTGGTGCTCGGCTACCTGCTGGCGCCGCTGGCCTGGATCATCGGGGTGCCGGTCGCCGACGTGGTCATGGTGGGCGGGCTGATCGGGCAGAAGGTCGTCGCCAACGAGTTCGTCGCCTACGTTGAGTTGGGCAAGATCCAGGACCAGCTCACCGACAAGGCGCGCCTGATCTCGACCTACGCGCTGTGCGGATTCGCCAATTTCTCGTCCATCGCGATCCAGATCGGCGGCATCGGCGGGCTGGCGCCCGACCGCAAGGCGGACATCGCCCGCTTCGGCCTGCGCGCGGTCCTCGGCGGGACCCTGGTCACGATGATGACCGCGACCATCGCCGGCGTGCTGCACGGTTTCTGACGAACTCAGCGCCGCAAAAAATCGCAATCCTGGTCGGCGCGACCGTGTTACCGTTTCCGCCTGGCGTTTGCGCGACCGGAGTGAGCCATGCCCAGATCGGCGAACAATGTGAAAGGCGCGCGCGGAATCGCCGCGCTGGCGTTTTCGATCCTGCTGCTCGCCGATTCGAATTACGCTCAGCAGTCCGCGGAACTTCGTGGCGCCCCCGCCGCGCTCGCGGACGCCCGGGCGATGGTTGAGGCGATGGGCGGGATCGCGGTGTGGCGGGACATCGAGAGCGTCCACTTCGTCCACGAATGGGACTTCGCGAGCCGTCCGGACCGCTACCTCGAACACGAAATCCTGGACCTGACCGCTTCGCGCTCGTACGTGACGATGGAAAGCGAGATCTACCGGCGCATCCGAGCCTACAGCCCGGAACACCGCTACTGGAACATCGTCAACGGCGAGTTCTCCTACGCCAGCGAAGAGCGGCTGGCGCGGTCGATGGAGCGCGCCCCGTACAACATCTACCGCCTGGCCCGCGCGATCGCCCGGGGCGAGGATCGCTTCGAGGTTCGCTTCGGTGAAATGGCCAGCTTCCCGGGCCGCCCGGCGCTGGAGTTCGTCGCCCCGGGCGGCCGCGCGCTGGGGTGGATCCTGCTGAACGTCAGAAAGGAGCCGGTCGCCTGGGCAACCACCGAGTACACCTATGTGTTCGGCCCGCTGAAGCGCTTTGGAAATCTGTGGGTTCCGGACTGGGCCACCACCAACGACGGGCTGGTGCGCTACCAGATGGTCTCGCTGACCGGGAGCCCGCAAAAACCCGACCTGTCGCTGTTCGCGCCGCCGCCCGGCACCCTCGAACGAGACTAGTGGCCTGTAACACTCAAATTATTACTACCTGCGCGCGCTTCGAACGCGATGGCGGCGTTGCTCCTCCTCCCGTGGGGCCTGCCACTGCTCGTCGTCGCGCCTTGCCCTCGCGCCCGATCCATCACGCAGCCAATAACACTTTGAATGTTACAGACCACTAGCGCGGGCGCGGGCCAAGCGACCCCCGGTAGCACGGACCGGCTCCAGGAGCAGGGTGGTTCGGGAACGGCGCGCGCTCCTGTATAGTTCCCGCAAATCACGCAGTGAGGGGTTTTCGGCGTGAGCTCCGAGCCCGGCCTTGTCCGCCAGCGACGTTTCGGACCGTTCTTCGCTACCCAGGCGCTGGGGGCGTTCAACGACAACGTCTTCAAGCAGGCGCTGATCATCATGATCACCTATCAGGGCCTGGTGCTGTTCGGGATGGATGCAGGCCGGCTGGTCAATTTCGCCGCGATCGTGTTCATCCTGCCGTTCTTCCTGTTCTCGGCCACCGCCGGCCAGGTCGCCGATCGGTTCGAGAAATCCGGGCTGATCCGCAAGATCAAGGCGTTCGAGATCGCGGTGATGGGCCTGGCCACGCTCGGCTTCTGGCTCGACAGCATCTCGTTCCTGCTCGGGGTGCTGTTCCTGATGGGCACTCAGTCGGCGTTCTTCGGCCCGATCAAGTACTCGATCCTGCCGCAGGTGCTGGAAACCCACGAACTGGTCAAGGGCAACGGCCAGGTCAGCATGGGCACGTTCGTCGCGATTCTGCTCGGCAGCCTCGCCGGTGGCGCGCTGATCGCGGTCGATGATGTGGGCTGGGTCTGGGTCTCGGCGATGGTGCTGGCCATCGCGGTGACCGGCTACGCCTGGTCCCGGCGCATTCCCGCGGTCCCGGTGTCCGACCCTGAGCTCAAGGTCGACCTCAACATCGTCCGCCAGACGCTGAAGATGATGGGCTACGTGCGCGAGAACCCGGTCGTGTTCCGCTCGATCCTGGGAAACTCCTGGTTCTGGTTCTTTGGCTCGGTGCTGCTGGCGCAATTACCGCCGCTGATCCAGGCGCACCTGCGCGGGGACGAGTCGGTCGCGGTGATGATGTTCACACTGTTCTCGATCGGGATCGGCGGGGGGTCGCTTTTGTGCGACAAGCTGTCGTTCCGGCGGGTCGAGATCGGGCTGGTGCCGCTGGGCTCGCTCGGGTTGTCCGTGTTCGGGATCGACCTGTATTTCGCCGCCCATGGCCTGGCCGCGGTGGCCGAGCCGGTCGGGATCGGCGGGTTCCTGGCGCGCGACGGCTCGGTCCGGTTCGTGATCGACGTGCTGCTGCTGGGGGTCTCCGGCGGGTTCTACATCGTACCCTTGCTGGCGGTGATCCAGCACCGCAGCCGCCCCGACAAACGCTCGCGGGTGATCGCCGGGGCCAACGTGCTCAACGCGCTGCTGATGGTGCTCGCCGGCGGTTATTCGATCGCGCTTCTGAGCGCCGGGCTCGACGTGACCGAGCTGCTGCTGGTCACCGCGATCATGAACTTCGTGGTGGCGACCTACATCTTCCTGCTGGTGCCGGAGTTTCTGCTCCGATTCGCGTCCTGGGCGCTGGTGCACTCGATCTATCGGGTCGAGGTCTCCGATCTGGAGAAGATCCCGGACGAGGGGCCGGCGCTGCTGGTCTCAAACCACGTCAGCTTCGTCGACGCGCTGGTCATCGGCGGCTTGATCCGCCGTCCGGTGCGCTTCGTGATGTATTACAAGATCTACAACTGGCCGATCCTGCGCTGGATCTTCAGGACCGCCAAGGCGATTCCGATCGCGTCGGCCAGGGAGGACCGCGAGCTGCTCAAAGACGCCTTCGACCGGATCCAGCAGGAGCTGGAGGACGGGCAGTTGGTGTGCATTTTTCCGGAGGGTGCGATCACCCGCGACGGCGAGGTCCAGATCTTCAAGTCCGGGGTCGAGCAGATCCTCGCGCGCACTCCGGTAAACGTGATCCCGATGGCCCTGAACGGCCTGTGGGGCAGCTATTTCAGCCGCTCCGACGGGGGTGCGCTGAAGGGCCCGTGGCGCAAGCTGTGGGCGCGGATTCGGTTGTCGATCGGAGAGGGCCTGCCGCCCGAGCGCGCCACCGCCGAGGCGTTGCGCAAACGGGTGCTGGAGCTGATGGCCGTCAGCGCCCACCCCGACGACCGCGGGCCCGGCGGCAAGATCGCCGGGCAGCCACCGTGAACGCGCCCGCGGCGCGGTTGCACCTGACCAACGGCGAGGCCGCCTGCGCGCAGTTGCGCGCGGCCGAAATCGAAGGAATTTACCTGGCCTGGGACGATCCGCTGCACCAGGGTCCGGTGCCCGCCGGGCTGGCCCTGGGCGAGCTGTCGCGGGTGCGGGCGCGCTACCTGGCCGATCTGGGCTGGGCCGAACCCGACGCGGTGCAGGCGCGTTTCGCCGAACGCGACCGACAACTGCGCGACGGGGCGCGCGCATCCGAGGTGGTGCTCTGGTCCACGTTCGAGCTCTACGACCAGCTCCATCTGCTGCAACTTCTCGGCTGGTTCGAGGCCCACCGCGACGTGGTCGCCGCCCCGCAGGTGATCTGGGTCTGGGACCTGTTCAGCGGACTCGGCGCCGTCGACCTGATGGAGCACCTGAGCGAGCGCCGGCGCGTGACGCCGGCCCAGCTCGGCAGCGCGGCCGACATCTGGCAGGCGTTCCGGCAGCCCGAGCCCGGGACGCTGGTGGAGTGGCTGGCGCGGCCGCTGGGCGACCTCCCGTTCATGCACAAGGCGCTCAGCCGTCTGCTCGAGGAGTACCCGGCGACCGACACCGGGCTGACCCGGACCCAGGCGCAGATCCTGCAGGTGCTGGCCGCCGGTCGCAGCGCGCCGGGTGAGCTGTTCACCGCGTCCCAGGCGCTGGAGGCTCGCCCGTTCCTGGGCGACTGGTCGTTCTGGCTCGAAGTCGAGGCGCTGGCCAACACCCGCAAGCCGGCCTTGCGGGTGTTGGACGCCCGCCGCTTCACGCGCCCGCCGCTGGTCGCCGCCGACGCCCCGGAGTTTCACGACCAGGTGCTGGAGATCACCGACTTCGGGCGCTCCTTGCTGGCTGGCGATGCCGATTTCGCGGCCGAGAATCCCACCGAACGCTGGATCGGCGGGGTCAAGCTCGGGGCCGACAACGACTGGCGCTGGGACGGCGCCGCGCAGCGCGTTACCCGAGCCTCCTGATCGTCGCCTAGACACTCGCCGCCGCGCACCAGGCTGGTGCGCGACCCGATTTCCACGCCCCGGCGTGGATCAATGCCGACCGGCATCCGAAACTCAAGCC
>JBFJNB010000035.1:0-11060 GCA_041633655.1 Lysobacterales bacterium
GCAGCGATTATTAAAAAAGCGTTAGTTCAAAAACGCCTAACTCCGGGCCGGGGATCGGCGCCAAGCCCGGATGTTGAACCAGTTGCCGGAATTGTCGGCTGATTCCGCGGGATGTGCCGTGCAATCAGGCGAGAAACCGGCAACGTCACAGCCTGGGTTTTCCTCCCGCGCTGAATATTCGCGCGCACGCCGTTGAACCAACCCAGGAAAAACACACCGCCCAGTGAAACTCGTGCGACATCCGGGCTAGAATTCTGCAGGATGCCCGCTTCGAATCCAGCCACCGTCGATCCCCGCGCCGCGCTCGAGCGCGCGCTGCGCGCGCTGGCGGAGGATCCGGCCGAAGCCGCGGCGCAGGCGGCTGACATTCTCGCCGAGCACCCGCGGGTGGACCCGGCGCGGCTGATCCTGGCCGCGGCCCAGCGGCGACTGGGCGACCCGGCGCGAGCGCTGGCGACGGTCATGCCGTTGGCCGACGGTCCGGTCCCTTCGGCCGACGTACTGCACGAGCAAGCGCTGTGCTTGGGCGCGCTCGGGCGCAGCGACGAGGCGATCGACGTGCTCAGGCGGGCGCTGGAGCTGGCGCCCGAGCACGCCGGCGCCTGGCGCACGCTCGGGGACCAGTTGAGCGCCGCCGGCGACGAAGCCGGCGCCGAGCAGGCGTACCTGCGCCACCTGGCCGCCACCACCCACCACCCGGAACTGATCGAGGCAGCCGAGCACCTCGCCCGCGGCCGGCTGCCCGAGGCCGAGCGGCTGACCCGGGCGGTGCTGAAGAAGGACCCGGTGGACCCGATCGCGATCCGGCTGCTGGCCGGGATCGGCATGCGGGTGGGTCAGTTCGACGACGCGATCAACCTGCTCGAGCGCTGCCTGGAGCTGGCCCCCGACTTTCATCTGGCGCGCCAGAACTACGCGCTCGCGCTGTCGCGCCGCCAGCGCCTGGACGAGGCGCTGGCCGAGGTCGAGAAGCTGGAGCGGGCCGAGCCCAACAATCCCAATTACCGGCTGCTGAGGGGATCGTTGCTGGTCAAGAAGGGCGACCACGCCGAAGCGCTCGAGCTGTACGAGGCGTTCCTCGGGGATTATCCGCGCCAGGCCGGGGCGCATCTGAACCACGGGCACACGCTGAAGACCGTCGGTCGGCTGGACGAGGCCGTCGCGGCCTACCGCACCGCGATCGACCTGCGCCCGGCCACCGGCGAAGCCTACTGGAGTCTGGCCAATCTGAAGACCTTTCGGTTCGACGACGCCGACGTGGAGCGGATGCGCGGCCAGCTCAGCGACTCCGGCGACCCGGACGACCAGGCGCACCTGTCATTCGCGCTGGGAAAAGCGCTGGAGGACCGCGAGCGCTTCGACGAGGCATTCGAAAGCTACGACCGCGGCAACCGGATCCGCCGCCGCGAGCACCGGCACGACCCCCGAATCAACGTCTACGACACCGCACGCCAGCTCAAGACCCTGACGCCTGAGTTCTTCGCCGCGCGGCGCGGCTGGGGCTCCCCGGCCCCGGACCCGATCTTCATCGTCGGGCTGCCGCGCGCGGGGTCCACGCTGCTGGAGCAGATCCTGGCCAGCCACTCCCAGGTGGAGGGCACCGCGGAGCTGCCCGACATCATCGCGATCTCGCGCCGGCTGGGCCAGCGCTCGCGCAAGAGCCCGGCCGGACGCTACCCCGAGATCCTAACCGAGCTGAGCGCCGACCAGGTGCGCGCGCTCGGCGAGGGCTACCTCGAATCGACCCGCATCCAGCGCCACCACGACCGGCCGTTCTTCATCGACAAGATGCCGAACAACTTCCAGCACGTCGGGCTGATTCACCTGATCCTGCCGAACGCCAGAATCATCGACGCGCGCCGGCACCCGCTGGCCGGGTGTTTCTCCTGCTACAAGCAGCTGTTCGCGCGCGGCCAGACCTTCACCTACAGCCTGACCGACCTGGGCCACTACTACCGCGATTACGTCAGACTGATGGACTACTGGGACGAGGTGCTGCCCGGGCGGGTGCTCCGGGTCGAGTACGAGGACATGGTCAGCGACACCGAGGCCCAGATCCGGCGGCTGCTGGCCTACTGCGGGCTCGAGTTCGAGGAGCAGTGCGTGCGCTTCTACGAGACCGAGCGCGCCGTGCGCACCCCGAGCTCGGAGCAGGTGCGCCGGCCGATCTACCAGGAGGGCCTGGAGCAGTGGCGCAACTTCGAGGCGCACCTGGAGCCTTTGAAGCGCGCGCTGGGCCCGGTGCTCGAGCGCTATCCGGTGGATTGAAACCAGAGAAAAGCCCATGCGACTGATCGCGATCCTGCTGCTGCTCGGCGCCACCTCGGTGGCCGCAATTGAGGTCACCCGCGCCCCGTTCGATCCGGACTCGGGCACGCTCGCGGTGCGCTGCGGCGCCCTGATCGACGGGCTCGCCGACGAGCCGCTCGGCGACCACCTCGTCCTGATCGAGCACGGCCGCATCGTGCGAGTCGGCGCCGCCGGCGACCCGGCGCCGGACTCGGTGCCGCTGCTCGATCTCTCGGCCTACACCTGCCTGCCGGGGCTGATCGACACCCACACGCACCTGACCGACCGCTCCGACGAGACCCGCGACTTGAGCATCTACTACACCCGGCCGATCGAGACCGAGCGCCGGATCGCGCGCGAGAACGCCGAGATCACGCTGTTTGCCGGCTTTACCACCGCGCGCAACGTCGGCGCCTATTCGGGCTGGAGCGGGCGCGAGCTGCGCGACCGGATCAACTCAGGCGAGATCGCCGGTCCCCGGGTGCTGACCGCGGCGTACTATCTGACCATCCCCGGCGGCGGCGGTGACCTGGTCATCCCCGGCAAGGACGAAAAGGAAATCCCCTACCACGTCCGGATGGGGGTCGCGCGCGGGGCCGATCAGTTCCGCCGCAAGGCCCAGGCCGCGGTCGCCGGCGGCGCCGATTTTCTGAAAATCATCGCCTCCGGCGCGGTGCTCGCCTACGGCGGGATTCCGGGCGCCCCGGAAATGACCCCGGAGGAAATCCGCGCCGTGGTCGAGGTCGCCCACGCGGCCGGGATCAAGGTCACCGCCCACGCCCACGGCGCCCAGTCGATCAAGGACGCGACCATCGCCGGTGCCGACTCGATCGAGCATGCATCGCTGGCCGATGACGAGGCGATCGCGCTCGCCGCCGAGCGCGGCGTCGCGTTCTCGATGGACGTCTACAACGGCGACTACATCGACACCGCCGGGCGCGCCCAGGGCTGGCCCGAGGAGTTCCTGCGCAAGAACCTGGAAACCGTCGAGGCCCAGCGCGAGGTGTTCACCAAGGCCTACCGCGCCGGGGTGCCGATCCTGTACGGCACCGACGCGGCGGTCTACCCGCACGGCGACAACGCCCGGCAGTTCGTGATCATGGTCGAGCGCGGGATGGCCCCGATGGACGCGATCAAGTCGGCGACCTCGACCGCCGCCCACCACATCGGCTGGGGCGATAAGGTCGGCGCGATCGAGGCCGGGCGCTATGGCGACCTGATCGCGGTGGCCGGCGATCCGCTCACCGACGTGACCGTACTTCAGGACGTCAAGATCGTGATCAAGGGCGGGCTGGTGTTCAAGCAAAGCCTCCCGCTCGTCGCCAAGTCACCGTGATCAAAAAGATCCTGCTCGGGGCTCGCTTCTTTGTCGGGCAGGCCCCGCGATTCAGTCGCCTCGGCTACGAGAAGAAGGGGCTTTCCAGCAAGCCGGTGAAGGCCGATTTTTCCGGCCAGGTCTGGCTGGTCACCGGCGCCAGCGGTGGCATCGGGCGGCAGCTCGTGGCCGAGGCCTGCCGGGGCGGAGCTCGGGTGATCGCGGTGGCCCGCAGCCGGGCGAAACTCGACCAGCTCGGCGAGCTGATCGAAGGCGGCGGGTCGATCGAAACCCTGGCGCTGGATCTGGCCCTGTGCAGCGAGGTTTGCTCGCTGATCGAGACGCTGGCGGAAGCGGACCGAGCCGTGGACGTCCTGGTCAACAACGTGGGGGTGCTGCTGAACGAACACCGCCTGACCGGCGAGGGATTCGAGTGCTCGTTCGCAACCAACCTGCTCAATCACTATCTGCTCACGGAGCGCCTCCTGGCGGGTGGACTGCTGTCGAAAAGCGGCGCGGTCATCAACATGAGCTCCGGCGGGATGTATTCCACCCCCTTGCTTCCGCGGGCGCTGGATCAACGCGACCCCGATCTTTACGACGGCGTCAGCGCCTATGCCGGGCACAAACGCGCCCAGGTGGCGCTCACCCGCCATTGGAACGAGACCCATCGCAACGGCCCGTCGTTCTATGTGATGCATCCGGGGTGGGTCGACACCGCCGGCGTTCGCACCTCCCTGCCGGGGTTTCGGCTGCTGTTTCGCCCGATCCTCCGGAACGCCCGCGAAGGGGCCGACACCGCGATCTGGCTGGCCGCCGAGCGCCCGGCGATCGCACCGGAGGGCATCTGGCTGGATCGGGAGCTCCAGCCGGAGCACCTGAACGAGGGCACCCGCCGCGGCCCGGAAGCCACCGCCGAACTGGTCGCCGTGCTCGAGCGCAAACTCGCACAAGCGGGCGTATCATGAGCGCAGCCACGCCCGGTTCGAAACCGATGCGCAACGCCGAGCCAACGATCGAGAGCCATCTGTTCTATCAGACCGGCAGCCGCCGGCCGCGGGTCGCGCGGGCCGAGGGCATCTACCTGTGGGACGTCCACGGCCGGCGCTACATCGACGCCTCCAGCGGGCCGATGGTTGCCAACATCGGGCACTCGAACCCGCGCGTGCTGGCGGCGATGAAGCGCCAGATGGACCTGACCACGTTCGCCTACCGGCTGCATTTCGAGAACGAACCCGCCGAGGCGCTGGCGAGCCTGACCGCGTCGCTGATGCCCCCCGGGCTGGACCGGATCTTCTTCGTTTCCGGCGGCTCGGAGGCGGTCGAGACTTGTCTCAAGCTGGCGCGCCAGTACGCGATCGCCAGGGGGGAGCCGAGGCGCTGCAAGGTGATCTCGCTCAAGCCCTCGTACCACGGCGCGACCCTGGGCTGCGTCGCGATCACCGGGATGGATCCGTTCGTCGACCCGTTCGCGGACATGATCAGGGTGATGCCGAAGATCCCGGCGCCGACCTGTTACCTCGACCGCGACGCGCTCACGATGGAGGAGCGGGGCCTGCGCTACGCCGAGCGTCTGCGCGAGGAGATCCTGCGCCAGGGACCCGAGACGGTGCTCGCGTTCGTAATGGAACCGGTCGGCGGCGCCTCGACCGGGGCGCTGGTCGCGCCGGAGAGCTGGTATCGGCGCGTCCAGCAGATCTGCCGCGAGTTCGGGGTGCTTCTGATCACCGACGAGATCATGACCGGGGCCGGGCGCACCGGGCGCTTCCTGGCCGGCGAGCACTGGGACCTGAAGCCCGACCTGATCGCGCTGGCCAAGGGTTTCGCGGCCGGCTACGCGCCGCTGGGCGCGGTCGCGGCCGACCGCGAAATCGTCGACGCGGTGATGGACGCGGGCGGCTTCGCCCACGGCTACACCTACGCCGGCAACCCATTGGCCTGCGCCGCCGGATTGGCGGTGATCCGGGAGGTGCTGGAGGGCGACCTGATTGCCAACGCGGCGCGCCGCGGGAAGCGCCTGCGCGGCCGGCTCGAAGGGCTGATGGACCGCTACCCGTTCATCGGCGACGTGCGCGGCAAGGGACTCTTGCTCGCGTTCGAGCTGGTCGCCGACCGCGCGACGATGGAACCGCTGCCGCCGGGGCTGAACGCGCACTCGGCGCTGGTCGAGGAGGCCTACCGGCGCGGGCTGATCATCTACTCGCGGCGCACCCGCGGCGGCGCCATCGGTGATCACTTCATGGTCTGCCCGCCGCTGATCGTGACCGACTCACAGCTCGAGGAGATCGTCACGATCCTCAGGGACAGCCTCGATGCGTTCGCGATTCAGGCCGGCCTGGACGTCAACCGGAGCGCGGCATGAACGACCCGGTCATCATCACCTGCGCGGTTACCGGCTCGATCCACACCCCGACCATGAGCCCGCACCTGCCGGTGACCCCGGCCGAGATCGCGGCCCAGTCGGTCGCGGCGGCCGAGGCCGGCGCGGCGATCCTGCACCTGCACGCGCGCGACCCCGAGACCGGGCGCCCGAGCGCGGATCCCGAGGTGTTCATGCAGTTCCTGCCGGCGATCAAGGCCCAATGCGACGCGGTGCTGAACATCACCACCGGCGGCTCGTCGCTGATGACCCTGGAGGAGCGCCTGGCCGCGCCGAACCTGGCCCAGCCGGAGATGGCATCGCTGAACATGGGGTCGATGAATTTCGGGCTGTTTCCGCTCAAGCAACGCTACTCGGACTGGAAGCACGACTGGGAGCCGCAACTGCTGGACGCGACCCGCGAGGTGGTGTTCCGCAACACCTTTGCCGACATCGAGCAGATTTTTCATCAGCTCGGCGACGGCTACGGGACCCGGTTCGAGTTCGAGTGCTACGACGTGGGCCACCTCCAGACGCTCGCGTTCTACCTGCGCGAGGGCCTGATCCAGAAGCCGCTGTTCGTGCAGTTCGTGCTCGGGGTCCTGGGCGGGATCGACGCGTCGCCGGAGAACCTGATGCACATGAAAGCGACCGCCGACCGCCTGCTCGGCGCCGACTACCGGTTTTCGGTGCTGTGCGCGGGAAGGCTGCAGATCCCGCTGGCGACCATCGGCGCGATCCTCGGCGGCAACTGCCGGGTCGGGCTGGAGGACAGCCTGCTGATCGGGCGCGGGCAACTGGCCCGAAGCAACGCCGAGCAGGTCACCAAGATCCGCCGGGTGCTGGAGGAGCTCGGCTACCCGATCGCGACCCCGGCGCAGGCCCGCGAGATGCTCGCGCTGAAAGGCGCCGACCGGGTGGCCTTTTGAGCGCGCCGGCCGGCCGCATCCCGGTGCCTGCGATCCGCGGCGCGACCGCCGCCGACGTCGAGGACATCCACCGGCTGATCGTCGAACTCGCCGCGGCCACCGGCAAGGCGCACCTGGTGCGCAGCGCCCCGGGCGATTTCCTGCGCTTCGGGTTCGAGGGCCGGCCCGCGTTCCAGGCGCTGATCGCCGAGCACCGCGGCCGGATCGCGGGGCTTTCCCTTTACTTCTACAACTTTTCGTCCTGGCGCGGCGAGCTCGGCGTCTACATCCAGGACCTGGTGGTCGCCGCCGACGCGCGGGGGCTCGGCCTAGGGCGCGAGTTGATGCGCGAGACCGCGCGCCGGGCTCGAGCCGACGGCGCAACCCACCTGCGCCTGGCGGTGGACAAGAGCAACTCAGGCGCGATCGGGTTTTACCGCGGGCTGGGGCTCGAGCGCTCGGACGATGAGTGCATCTTCCAGGCCAGGGGCCCGGCGTTCCGTGCCCTGGCCGAGTAGGGTCAGCCCGCTTGCTGAACAGGACTAGCCGATGAAAGTCGTCTTCTCGCCGCGGCAGAAAAACCACGACCCGAAGCACTTCCTGTCCTCGGGCGCGCCGCAGCCCAATCCCGAGGTGCCGGAACGCGCGGAGCGACTGCTGGCCGCGGCGCTCGGCGCGGGGCTGGCCCACGAGGAACCGGCCGACTGCGGTCTCGGGCCGATCGCGGCGGTGCACACCCCGGAGTATCTGCAGTTCCTGAAGCACATCCACCTGCGCTGGAGCCGGATCCCGGATGCATCGAAAGAGGTGCTGCCGAACGTGCACCCGGACCGGCGCGGCGGCGCCTATCCGGCCTCGGCGGTCGGCCAGGTCGGTTTCCACGTGTACGATTCTTCATGTCCGATCGCGGCCGAGACCTGGGACAGCGCGTGGTGGAGTGCCGCCGGTGCGGTCCACGCCGCGCGCGAGGTGCTGGCCGGCAGCGAGACCTGCTACGCGCTGGCGCGCCCGCCCGGGCACCACGCCGGGCGCGACCTGGTCGGCGGGTTCTGTTATCTGAACAACGCGGCGATCGCCGCGCAGGTGCTGCGCTCGGGGAACGAGCGGGTCGCGATCCTGGACGTCGACGTGCACCACGGCAACGGCACCCAGGACGTCTTCTACCGCCGCGCCGACGTGCTGACGGTGTCGCTGCACGCCGACCCGGTGCGCTTTTATCCGTTCTTCTGGGGCTTTGCTGCCGAGCGCGGCGCCGGGCCGGGGCTCGGGTTCAACCTGAACCTGCCGCTCGCGCGCGGCACCGGCGATGACGATTACCTGAAAGCGCTGGACGGGGCGCTGCTCCGGATCGAAGCGTTCGCGCCCGGCGCGCTGGTGGTCGCGCTGGGACTGGACGCGCACGAAAGCGATCCGTTCCAGGGCCTGAAGATCACGACCAGCGGGTTCGGGCGCATCGCCGAGCGGATCGCCGCGCTGAAGCTGCCGACCGTGCTGGTGCAGGAGGGCGGGTATCTTTCGGACGCGCTGGGAGACAACCTGGCCGCTTTTCTCGGCGGCTTCGCGTGAGTCTGCACGTCCTCGACGTCCTCGCGATCGGGGTCTACTTCGTCGTCCTGATCTACATCGGGCTTCGGGTCGCGCGGCGCGAGCGCGGCGCCGGGGAAAGCGAGTCGTTCCTGGCCGCTGACCGCAACATGGGCCTGGTCCAGACCACCGGCTCGACCGCGGCGACCGACCTGGGCGGCGGCTTCAGCATCGCGATGGGGGGCCTGGGGTTCACGCTCGGGATCTCGGGCTCGTGGCTGATCGCGATCTCGGGCTTGAGCATCGTGCTGGTCTCGTTCCTGATGGTGCCCAAGGTCAAGCGCTGGGCCGACCGGGTCAAGGGGCTGACCACCGGGGATCTGTTCGAGGCGCGCTTCGACCGCCGCACCGGCACCGTGGCCGCGGTGGTGATCGGAATCGCCTGGTTCACGTTCGTCGGCGCCCAGGTGATCGCTGGCGCCAAGCTGCTCCAGGTCACCCTGTCGATGGACCTGACGCTGGCGGTGGTGCTGGCCGGTTCGATCATCCTCGCCTACACCGTGCTTGGGGGTCTGAAGGCGGTGATCTACACCGACGTGTTTCAGATGGTCGTGCTGCTGTTCGGGATCCTGCTGCTGGCGGTCCCGATCGGACTGTACCGGGTCGGCGGCTGGGAGGGGATCGTCGCGCACTTCGCCGCCAACCCGGACACCAGGTCGATGATCGAGTGGGACGCGGTCGGCTGGCGCCAGCTCGTCGGCTGGTTCTTCGCGATCTTCCCGGTCTGGTTCATCTCGATCGCGGCGATGCAGCGGATCGTCGCCGCCCGGGACGAAAAAACCGCGCGCCGCGCGTTCTTCCTGACCGGGGTACCGATCGAATGGCCGCTGTTCGCGATCGGCTCGACCCTGATCGGGCTGATCGCGCGGATGCTGCTGCCCGACCTGCAGGACGCCGAGCTGGCCACCCCGATGATCATCCTGGAACTGCTGCCGGTCGGGATCGCCGGGATCGTGATCGCGGCGTATCTCGCCGCGGTGATGTCGACCGCGGACTCGGTGCTGATCGGGCCGGTCGCGATCTTCACCAACGACGTCTATCGCAAGTACCTGCGCCCGGCCGCGCCCGAGGCCGAGCTGGTCCGGGTGGCCCGCACCGCGACCCTGGTGCTGGGCGTGGCCGGGATCGGGATCGCGTATCTGGTGCCGAACGTGCTCGACCTGATGCTGTACGCCTACACCTTCGGCGCGGCCGGCCTGTTCTTCCCGATGCTGGCGCTTCTGTTCTGGCCGCGCGCGACCGCGAAGGGGGCGATTTGGAGCATGCTCGGCGGCGGCACCGCGGCGATCGCGTGGGCGCTGGCCGGCGAGCCGTTCGGATTCTCCTCGTCCTACGCCGGCTGGGTCGTCGGGCTGCCGCTGCTGGTGATCGTGTCGCTCGCAACCGAGCACAGCCCGGAGGAGAACCGCGAGCTGTTTCATGGGTGAGACCGTCGCGAACGTCGCCGCGCTGCTGCGGGCCGAGCGGCCGGTGGCGCCGGTCTACTGCATCTACCCGCAGGTCTATCTCGAGACCACGCGAGCGTTTGTCGCCGGGTTTCCGGGACGGGTGCTGTACGCGGTCAAGGCCAACGACGACCCGCGGGTGATCGGGCTGATCCACCGGGGCGGCGTGGACCACTTCGACTGCGCTTCGGTACCCGAGATCGCCCGGGTGCGGGAGGTCTGTCCGGACGGGACGTGCTATTTCATGGTCCCGGTGCGGCTGCGCGGCGCGGCACGCGCAGCCCAGGACCGCTTCGGGGTAAAGCATTTCATGGTCGATCACTCGAGCGGGCTGGATCCGCTCAAGACCGAAATCAAAATCGATCAATCGGTGGTGTTCGCGAGAATGGCGGTCAGCCACCCCTCGGCGCTGCAGAATCTTTCATCGAAGTTTGGCGCCCCGCCCGAGGAGATCCCGGCGCTGCTTCGAGCGATCGGTGACGCCGGGGCCGAGCCGGCGCTGGCGTTCAACGTCGGCTCGTCGGTGACCAGCCCGGAGGCCTACCGCCACGCGATCTCGGCGGCCGCCGAGATCCTGTCAAGGCTCGATTTCAAGCTCCCGCTGATCGACTTGGGCGGCGGTTTCCCGCTGAGCTACCCCGGCTTCCCGGTGCCCCCGCTGGCCGAGTACTTCGCCGCGATCCGTGAGGCCGCGACCGGGCTGCCGCTGGCCGAGGGCGGCGCGATCCTCGGCGAACCCGGGCGCGCGCTAGCCGCACCCGGCCTCTCGGCCGTGGTCGAGGTGCTGCAACGAAAGGCGAACCGCCTGTACCTGAACGACGGCAAGTACGGCATCTTCTGGGAGCTGCGCTTCAAGGGGCATGAACGCTACCCGGTTCGCTCCTACCGCGGCGGCGAGCCGCTCGAGGGACCGACCGAGCAGTTCACGCTGTACGGCCCCACCTGCGACGCGACCGACGTGCTGCCCGGCTCGGTCGCGCTACCGGCCGCCATCCGCGCCGGCGACCACCTCGAATTCGGCCGCCTGGGCGCCTACTCCTTGATCGGCCGTACCAATTTCAACGGCCACTACAGCGACGCAATCGTCACCGTCACCGATCCCGACGCCCGCCCCCCGGCCGGATGAACCGTCAACCGCCGGCGAGGCGGACGCAGTAGCC
>JBFJNB010000036.1:0-10911 GCA_041633655.1 Lysobacterales bacterium
CGGCAGCAGCACCAGGAACTCCTCGCCACCGAAGCGCGCCGCGTAGTCGTCGTCGCGCAGGATCGCGCGCAGTTCGTCGGCGATCAGCTTCAGCGCCTCGTCGCCGGCCAGGTGGCCGTGGCGATCGTTCAGGCGCTTGAAATGATCCAGATCCATCATCAGCAGCGCGAACGACTCGCCGCGCTCGCGGCTGACTTCCAGCAGATCTCCCAGGCGACTGTTCAGGTGCTGGCGGTTGTAAAGGCCGGTCAGCGGGTCGGTGCTGGACAGCACTTTGAGGGTCTGGTTGCGTGCGCGCAGGCGCGAATTGCTCCGGTCCAGCGCGGCGCGGCCGGCGTTGAGCCGCTTGACCATCTTGCCGAACACGCGCGTGAGATACGCGATCTCGTCGCGGCCCTGCACCGGCAGCTCGACGCCCAAGTCGCCGTCGGCGACCTTCGCCGCGCCCTCGGTCAGGCGCTTCAGCGGCGCCGCCAGTCCGTGCGCGAACACGTACGCGATCAGACTCATCCCGATCACGAACAAGAGCCCCAGCCCGAGGATCAGGCGTTCCAGCTCGTTGATGATCGCGAACGCGAGCTCGCTGGGCTGCTCGACGATGATCGACCAGTCGGTGCCCCCGACCGGGGCGATCGTGCCCACGGTCTCGACCCCGTCGTCGTGCCAGAAGGAGGCGATCCGGGCCGGTTGCAGCCGCTGCATCAGCTTGCTCGAGAGCTGGTCATTCAGCGAGACCGGCGGCACCCGCCCGACCGCGGCCACCCGGCCGGTCGCGTCGATCAGGTAGGCCGACTCGGCGGCCTGCCCGGCCGCGCGCAGCACGCCGCTGACGCGCTCCAGGTGCAACCGCGCGATCAGGATCCCGGCCGCCCGCTGCTCCAGGTCGGTGAGCTGGGTGCCGAGCGGCAGCAGAAAGCGCTCGTGCCCGGCGTCGAAGTAAGGCTGCCCCAGCGCCTGGCTGCCGCTCGCCAGCCGCTCGAACCACCGGTCCGGAATCGCCCAATCGCCGTCGGGGTGGCTGGTCGCGACGACGCGGCCGTGCGGGTCGGCCACCGCCAGCGCATCCAGGTCGGGCACCATCGTGGCGACCGAATGCAGGTAATCGCCGATCCGCTGCGCGGCCGCATCGGCGCCGACCAGCGCCGACGGCAGGTTCTCGGCGACCACGTACGAGGCCGCGAACACCCGCTGCTCGTGCTGGCGCTCCAGCACCCAGCGGCCGAGCTCACCGCTCAGGTTTTCGGCGGTGTTGGTCAGCCGCTGGCTGACGCTCTCTTCCAGCAGATCCCGGTGATTGTCGTAGTACAGCCAGCCGATCGTCAGCGTCGGCACCAAGGTGGCGACGAACGCGAACGCGGTCATCTTGCTCTTGATGCTCGCCGCGCCGAAGCGCATGAATTTGGCAGACCCCGAAGCCATATCGTTTTCTCTATGGGTCGGCCGAGTCTAAGCGCAAACCGCCCCGGCGTGGAACCGATGACCGGACGCGCGGTGGAATTTTAGGGGGAGGCGGTGGTTTTGTGGGTCAGACCGAACCAGATCAGGCCCACCGCGGCCACCGAGATCGCCGAATCGGCGATGTTGAACGCCGGCCAGTGCCAGTCGCGGTAATACACGTCGATGAAGTCGACCACGTAGCCGAACCGCAGCCGGTCGATCAGATTACCGACCGCGCCGCCGATGATCAGCGCCAGCGGCGCGCAGGTGCGCCAGTCCGCGCGCGGGGTCCGCTTGAGCCACACCGCCAGCGCCGCCCCGATCACGATCGCCGCCCCGGTGAACAGCCAGCGCTGCCAGCCGCCCGGGACGTTCAAAAAACTGAACGCGGCGCCGTAGTTGTGCAGCAGGGTCCAGTTGAGGCCCGGGAACACCGGGATGCTCTGGTGCAGCGCCAGCGCCCCGCTGGCGATCGCCTTGGTCGCCTGATCCGCCGCGACGATCGCCGCCGACAGCCACAGCCACCCGAGCCCGGAACGGTTTTCCACGGCTCCGCTCATGCGAAACGCCGGGTCTCGCCCTGCCCCGCCACGTTGACCACGCAGCGCCCGCACAGCTCGGGGTGCTCGGCCGAGAGCCCGATCTCGGGCCGGCGGTGCCAGCAGCGGGCGCACTTGCCATGCTCGCTGCGGGCGACCTCGACGTAGATCTCGTCATCGCCGAGCCGGCACGCGGCCGCGCCGTCACCGCGCTCCTCGAGCGGGTGCAGCGTGGCCTCGGAGGTAATGAACACGAAGCGCAGCTCGTTCTCGACCGGAAGCAGCCGCCGGTAGCGCTCCGCCGGCAGGAACACCCGCACCCGGGCATCGAGGCCCGAGCCGATGGTGCCGGCCTTGCGCAGCCCCTCCAGTTCGCGGCTGACGCCCTCGCGCACCTGCGCGATCTCGTCCCACAGCGCCAGCTCGGCCGCGTCGGTCATCGGCTCCAGCCCGCGGTACCACTGGCTCAGAAACACCGTCGCCGACTGCTCGCCGGGGGTGCGCTCCCAGATCTCCTCGGCGGTGAAGCTCAGAATCGGCGCCAGCCAGCGCACCATCGCTTCCAGAATGTGGTACATCGCCGTCTGCGCCGAGCGCCGCGCCAGGCTGTCGGGCTGGGTGGTGTAGAGCCGGTCCTTGATGATGTCGAGGTAGAACGCGCCCATGTCGATCGAGCAGAAGTGGTGCACGCGCTGGTAGATCAGGGTGTACTGATACTCGTCGTAGGCGGTCACGACCTCCCGCTGCAGCCGCCACGCGCGATCGATCGCCCAGCGGTCCAGCGCCAGGCAGTCGGCCACCGGCACCTGGTTCGCCGCCGGATCGAATCCGTGCAGATTGCTCAGGAAATAGCGCGCGGTGTTGCGGATCCGACGATAGGCATCCGCGACCCGCTTGAGGATCTCGTCGGAGACCGACATCTCGTAGCGGTAGTCGGTGGCCGCCACCCACAGCCTCAGGATGTCCGCGCCCAGGGTCTTCATCACCTGCTGCGGCGCGATCACGTTGCCGCGCGACTTGGACATCTTGAAACCGTCGGCGTCTACCGTGAACCCGTGGGTCAGCACCTCGCGGTACGGGGCGCGCCCGTACATCGCCACCGAGGTCAGCAGCGAGGACTGGAACCAGCCCCGGTGCTGGTCGGAGCCCTCCAGGTAGATCCCGGCCGGGCTCCCGAGCTCGGGGCGCTGCTCCAGCACGCAGTAGTGCGACACCCCGGAGTCGAACCAGACGTCGAGGATGTCGGTGACCTTCTCGAACCGCTCGGCGTCGGCGCCGAGCAGCTCCGCCGGATCGAGCTGCTGCCACGCATCGGTGCCCTCGCGTTCGACCCGATCGGCGACCACGCGCATCAGCCGGGCGCTGTCCGGGTGCGCCGCGCCGGTTTCGCGGTCGCGAAACAGCACGATCGGCACCCCCCAGGTGCGCTGGCGCGAAATGCACCAGTCCGGCCGGTTCTCGATCATCGTCGCGATCCGCTGCTCGCCCCACGACGGGATCCATTTCACCGTCTTGATCGCGGCCAGCGCGGCGGAGCGCAACCCAGCCTTGTCCATCTGAATGAACCACTGGGGGGTCACCCGAAACGCGGTCGGGGTCTTGTGGCGCCAGCAATGCGGGTAGCTGTGCTGGTAGGTTTCGTTGGCCAGCAGCGTGCCGTGCTCGGCGAGCACCGACAGGATGTGCTCTCCGGCCTGCCACACGTGCTCTTCGGCAAACAGCTCGGTGTCTGGCAGGAAATACCCGCGCGCGTCCACCGGGTTCACCACCGGCAGGTCGTACTGGGTGCCGATCTCGAAGTCTTCCTGGCCGTGGCCGGGAGCGGTGTGCACGCAGCCGGTGCCGGCCTCGGTGGTCACGTGCTCGGCCACCACCAGCGGCACCTGCCGCCGGTAGAACGGATGCTCCAGCGGGGCCCCCTCCAGTTTCCGGCCAGCGGCGCGTCCGAGCACCTCGACCTGCCCGTCGACGCCGTAGCGGCGCATGGACTCGCCGGCCAGCTCCTCGACCAGCACCACGGCGTGGTCTTTGGCCAGGCGCACCAGCAGGTAGTCCAGGTCCGGGTGCAGCGCCACCGCCTGGTTGGCGGGCAGGGTCCACGGGGTCGTGGTCCAGATCACCACCGACACGCGCAGGCCCTCGCCGTCGGCCCCGAACTTAGCCGCCAGCGCCGCGGGGTCGACCGCCGCGAACGCGACGTCGATCGCCGGCGATTGCTTGTCCTGGTACTCGATTTCCGCCTCGGCCAGCGCGGAGCCGCACTCGAAGCACCAGTTGACCGGCTTGACCCCGTGATTCAGGTGGCCGTTGTCGACGATCTTCGCCAGCGCCCGGATGATGTCGGCCTCGTATTTGAAGTCCATCGTCCGGTACGGATCTTCCCAGTCGCCCAGCACCCCGAAACGCTTGAAGTCGCCGCGCTGGACATCGATCTGCCGGGTCGCGTATTCGCGGCACTTGCGGCGGAACGTCTCCGCGTCGACCTTGTGTCCGACCTTGCCGACCTTCTTCTCCACCTCCAGCTCGATCGGCAGCCCGTGGCAGTCCCAGCCAGGCACGTAGGGCGAGCGGTAGCCGGCCAGCAGGCGCGATTTGACCACGATGTCCTTCAGGATCTTGTTCAGCGCATGGCCGATGTGGGCCGCGCCGTTGGCATACGGGGGGCCGTCGTGAAGCACGAACGGCTCGCGCTCGGCGGTGCCCTCGCAGATCAGCCGGTACACGCCCGCCTGCTCCCAGCGCTCGAGCATCTGCGGCTCGCGCTGGGCCAGGTTGGCCTTCATCGGAAAATCGGTGCGCGGCAGGTTCAGCGTGTCTTTGTAATCCCGGCTCACTTCGGGCTCCTCATGCGATGGCCGGCGCCAGCAGGCGCCGTGCCTGGCGGGCATCGACGTGCATCTGCGCGGTCAGGTCCTCGAGCGAGTCGAATTTCTCCTCCTCGCGCAGCTTCTTCACGAACGTGATCTCCAGATGGCGCCCGTACAGATCACCGTCGAAGTCGAACAGGTGCGCCTCCAGCATCATTTCCCCGTCCCGGGTCACGGTCGGGCGCCAGCCCAGGCTGGCCACCGCCGGCCAGTCGACCAGGCCGGGCCCGTCGACCCGGACCGCGAAGATCCCGCTGGTCGGCGAATGCCGGCGCCCGATGCGGATGTTGGCGGTCGGGAAACCGAGCTTGCGACCGAGCTGGGTGCCGCGCACCACCCGGCCGTACATCGAGTAAGGCCGCCCCAGCAGGCGCGCGGCGGCCTCGAAATCGGCCCGCTTCAGCAACTCCCGCAACCGGGTGCTCGAGATCCGTCCCTCCGAGTCGCAGACCGCCCCGGCGCACTCGACCTCGAACCCGAACTCCTCTCCGGCGCGGGTCAGGTCGGCCACCCTGCCCTGGCGGCGATGCCCGTAGCTGAAATCGGCACCGACGATGACAAAGCGGGGGTCGAGCCCGGCTTGTAAGCGCGCGACGAACTCATTCGGCGCCATCGCCGCCAGCACCGCGTTGAACCGGATCAGCCAGACCGCGTCGAGCTCCATCCGTGCCAGCAGACGCAGGCGCTCGGACACGCTGTAGATCCGCGCCGGTCCGGGGCCGGTACTGAAGTACTCGCCGCTGGTTGGCTCGAAGCTGACCAGCACCGAAGCCAGCCCGCGCTCCCTGGCCACCTCGCGAACGCGTGCGATCAGGCGCTGGTGGCCGCGGTGCAGCCCGTCGAAATTGCCGATCGTCACCGCGCTGCCCCGGGCGAACTCGCTCTGCCGCTCAAGATCGCGAAACAGTCTCACCGCCGCCTTGCCTGCAGAGGGTCACGCATTCCATTGATTTGACTTGCCAAACCCGGCGCTCCCGCGCTCTTGTTGCACACGAAAGCGCCGGAGTATAGCAAGCCGCCGCGGCACGAATAACCCGGATTGCGCGAGTTAGCCCGCTGGTCGTACGAGTTGCCGGAATTGTCGATGGATTCCACGAGTGCAGCTTGGCCGATCGTCCGCCGAGGGATGGCCGTGGCTATTGCTCAAGGGGGATCGGCCGAGATGCGCCGTGCAATCCGGCGGCAGACCGGCAGCGGCACCAGTCTTGCGCTTCGAGTCCAGGGGGCACAACACGAGGTAACTCTTTGTTTTTCAATGAATAGACAGACTACTCGGAGCGAAACTTGTGCGACCTGCGGGCTATGGTCCGCGCAGGTCGCGGACCCGCAACCCGGCGCCCAAGATCAGCACCAGATAGCACCCGCCACCGGCCAGGATCACCAGCGCCAGTTCGAGCACCCGAGGGCCGGCGGCGAGCCCGGTCCAGTGCCCGGTATCGCCGTTCAGCGCGATCAGCGCGGCGCCCATGACCAGCGCGCCGAGGACGATCGCGATCCACTGGCGGCGCCAGCGCGGGTCGTGCCGCAGCACCCCGTCGCGGGCCAGCCCGCGGTACAGCAGACCAGCGTTCAGATAGGCCGAAACCGTGCTCGCCAGCGCGAGACCCGCGTGCGGCGGCGCCACCGGCCAGGCCATCAGCAGCCCGACGAACGCCAGGTTGAGCACCATGTTCGAGACCATCGCCACCACCGCGATCCGCACCGGAGTGCGGGTGTCCTGGCGGGAGTAGAACGCCGGCGCCAGCACCTTGACCGCGACGTAGGCCGGCAGCCCGAGCGCGTACGCGATCACGCTCGCGGCGGTCATCGCGACGTCGCCGGCCGAGAACTCGCCGTAGTGAAACAGGGTCGCGACGATCGGCGCGGCCAGCAGCGCCAGGCCGACCGCGGCCGGGATCGCGATCAGCGCGGCCATCCGCAGGCCCCAGTCAATGGTCGCGGCGAACGCGTCGGGGTCGTCCGCCGCGTGCTGGCGCGACAGCGCCGGCAGGATCACCGTGGAAAGCGCGATCCCGAACACCCCCAGCGGGAACTCCAGCAGGCGGTCCGAGTAGTACAGCCAGGTGATGCTGCCGGTCGCGATCAGCGACGCGATCAGGGTGTCGACGAGCAGATTGATCTGCGCCACCGAGGAGCCGAACAGGGTCGGTCCCATCAGCCGCGCGATGCGCCTGACCCCCTCGTGGCGCAGTTTCAGCCGCGGCCGCGGCAGAAGCCCCAGGCGCGCCAGCGAGGGAAGCTGGAACCCGAGCTGTACGACGCCGGCGACCAGTACACCCCACGCCAGCGCGGTGATCGGCTCGGAAAGCCGCGGGGCCACCAGCAGCGCGGCTGCGATCAGCGACAGGTTCAGCAGCACCGGCGTGAACGCCGGAATCGCGAACCGCCCGAAGCTGTTCAGGATGCCGGCGGCCAGCGCGGCCAGGCTGATGAACAGCGCGTACGGAAACGTGATCCGCAGCATCCCGGCGGCGAGCTCGAATTGCTCCGGCTGGTCGAGGAATCCCGGTGCGAACGCGGCGATGAAGCCCGTTGCGGCGAGCAGGCCCAGGCCGACGACCAGCAGCAGCGCCGCGGTCAAGGCCCCGGCGACGCAGTCGAGCAGTTCCTTCAGCTCCGCCCGCGAGCGGCGCTCGCGGTATTCGCTGAACACCGGTACGAACGCCAGCGAGAACGAGCCTTCCGCGAACAGGCGCCGCATCAGGTTCGGGATCCGCAGCGCCACGTAAAACGCATCAGTCGCGGCGCTGACCCCGAACGCGCGCGCCAGCACCACGTCGCGCGCGAACCCGGATATGCGCGAGATCAGGGTCATCGACCCGACCAGCGCGGTCGCGCGCAGCAGCTTCACCGGCGCGGGCCGGTGTTGACGCGTTCGGGCTCAGCTTGCATACTAGCGCGCTTCATTTTTTGCCCCGATTCGGAGTTCCACGTTGGCACATTCAGTTTCTGCCCGTAAGCGGATTCGTCAGGCCGCCAAGCGGCGGGTTCAAAACGCGTCGATGCGGTCGATGTTCCGTACCCACGTGAAGAAGGTGCGGGCCGCGATCGATGCCGGCGACAAGAAAGCCGCCGAGCAAGCCTACCAGCTTGCGATCCCGGTGATAGACAAGGTCACCGGCAAGGGCCTGGTGCACAAGAACGCGGCCGCCCGTCAGAAGCGCCGGCTGCACCGCGCGATCCAAGCCCTTTCCTAATCTCCTGACGCTTCCAGAAAGCTCATCGCCCGGCCCTTGAGCCGCTTCAGGCCGGTGCCGGCCAGCGCCGAGACCGCGAACCAGGGAGCCTTCCACTCGAGTTCCTCGACGATGCCGGCCGCGACCGCGTCGACCCGATCCGGCGCCAGCAGATCGGCCTTGGTCAGGATCAGCCAGCGCTCGCGCTCGATCAGGGCCGGATCGAAGCGCTCGAGTTCCTGCTCGATCCGGCGCACCTGATCGGCCGGCTCGGTTCCGTCCAGCGGCTCCAGCTCCACCAGGTGCCACAGCAACCGGGTTCGCTGCAGGTGCTTCAGGAACCGGATCCCTAAGCCGGCCCCCTCGGCGGCCCCCTCGATCAGCCCCGGGACATCGGCAATCACGAAGCTGCGCGCCGCCTCCATCTGGACCACGCCCAGGTTCGGGTGCAGGGTCGTGAACGGGTAAGCGGCGACCTTCGGGGTGGCCGCCGACAGGCTGCGGATCAGGGTCGACTTGCCGGCATTCGGAAACCCCACCAGGCCGACGTCGGCCAGCAGCTTCAGCTCCAGGTGCAGCTCGCGCTCTTCGCCCGGGGTGCCCGGGGTCGCCTGCCTCGGGGCGCGGTTGGTCGCGCTCTTGAAATGGATGTTGCCGCGCCCCCCGGTGCCGCCTTGGGCCACCAGCAGGCGCTGCCCGTGCGCGGTCACGTCGCCGATCACCTCGCCGGTGGCGGTGTTCTCGACCACGGTGCCGACCGGCACCCGGACCGTCAGCTCGGTCCCGGAGCGGCCGGTCTTCTGGCGCCCCGCGCCGTCGCGGCCGCGCTCGGCCCGGAACAGCCGCTGGTGGCGGAAGTCGACCAGCGTATTCAGACCCTCGTCGCCGACCAGGACCACGCTGCCGCCGGCGCCGCCGTCCCCGCCGTCCGGGCCGCCCTTGGGGATGTATTTCTCGCGCCGGAAACTGACCACGCCGTTGCCACCGGCGCCGGCCACCACGCGGATGGTGACTTCGTCGACGAATTTCATGACGCGATTATCGGGGCGCTCCCCAGGCCGCTCAAGGGCAAAGCGGGGGCCGCGATCTGTGGATGTGAGGGAAACCAGCGGATCGTTCGTTCTTATCGATGTTCGCTTGTCAATCAGGAGAATCAAGCCGTGACCCATGACCAAATCGCCGATCAGATTCGTCAGATCCTGGCCCGCATCGTGAACCTCGACCCGGCCGCGATCACCGCCGACGTGAGCTTTCGGGACGAACTCGGGATCGACTCGCTCGCGCTGCTCGAAGCCGGCGTCGACGTCGACTACACGTTCAAGCTCGCGATCCCGGAACTCGACGACCTGCTGAAGGAGATCGACACCCTCGGCCAGATGACGACCCTGATCGCCGGGCTGCTCGAGCAGAAGAACGAGGTCGCCGCGGCATGAAGCCCGGGCGGCCGCGTATCGTCGTCACCGGCGTCGGCATCGTGTGCCCCGTCGGCAGCGGTCGCTCGGCGTGGGAGGCGCTGCTGGCAGGCCAGAGCGGCTTCGCTGAGGTCGCTTCCTTCGACACCGCGCGCTTTCGCGTCCACCGCGGCGGCGAGGTCCGCCACGGCGATCCCGCCGAGGCGGTCGAGAGGCTCGATCCGGCAACGGTCGGGCGGGCGTCGCAGCTCGCGATCTGGGCCGCCCGGATCGCGCTTTCGGACGCGAGCATCGATCCCGCCGCGCTCGACCCCAGCCGCGGCGCGGTGGTGATGGGAACCACCTCGGGCGAACCGGGCATCGTCGAGGCGTTCGACGACCGGCTGCTGGCCGAGGCCGGCGAAGATCCCGAGCACGCGTTCGCCGACCGCTATCCGTGCCACGTGATCGCGGCCAACCTGGCCGCGGAGGTCGGCTGGAGCGGTCCGGTGGCGATGATTCCGACCGCCTGCGCGGCCGGCAACTACGCGCTCGCGGCCGCCTCGGACCATCTGCGCGCGGACCGCTGCGACGTGGTCCTCGCCGGTGGCGCGGACTGCTTCTCGCGGATCACCTGGACCGGGTTTGCCCGCCTCGGGGCGATCGCGCCGGACGTGTGCCGCCCGTTCGACCGCGACCGCCGCGGGATGATCCCCGGGGAGGGAGCCGGGGTCCTGGTGCTGGAAACGCTTGAGCGCGCACGCGCCCGCGGCGCGCGCATCTACGCCGAGATCGCCGGCTACGGGATCTCCTGCGACGCGTTCCACATGACCGCGGCGCATTCCCAGGGCGCGGGCGCGGCGCGGGCGATGGAGAAGGCGCTGCGGGCCGCCGCGATCGAGCCGTCCGAGGTCGACTACATCTCCGCCCACGGCACCGGCACCCCGACCAACGACAAGCTCGAAAGCCTCGCCGTCAAGCGGGTGTTCGGCACCGATTGCCGGGTCCCGACCAGCTCGATCAAGTCGATGATCGGGCACACGATGGGTGCCGCCTCGGCGATCGAGGCCGGAGTCTGCGCGCTGGCGATCGACGAGGGCATCGTGCCCCCGACGATGAACTTCACCGCGCCCGATCCCGACTGCCCGCTCGACTGCGTCCCGAACGAGGCGCGCCGGATGCGGGTCGACGTCGCGATGAACAACGCCTACGCGTTCGGGGGCAACAACGCCTCGGTGATCCTGCGGCGGTGCGAGCCATGAGCGGGGTCGAGGTGGTCGTCACCGGCTGGGGGGCGGTCACGCCGCTGGGACCCCGGGTCAACGGCTCCCTGTCGGGGGCGCTCGCCGGCGGCGGCAGCGCGATCGCGCCGGTGACCGGGCTGGAGCGGATCCCCGCTGGAGCGCTCGCGGCGCGGGTACCCGAGCCGTGGCCGGAAGCGCTGCTGAACGGGGCCGGCAACCTGCGGCCGATGGACCGCACCGGGCGCCTCGCCTGCGCC
>JBFJNB010000037.1:0-10853 GCA_041633655.1 Lysobacterales bacterium
ATCGCCTACATGAAGGCGCATTACTAGTGGCCTGTAACATTCAAAGTGTTATTGGCTGCGTGATGGATCGGGCGCGAGGGCAAGGCGCGACGACGAGCACTGGCAGGCCCCACGGGAGGAGGAGCAACGCCGCGATCGCGTTCGAAGCGCGCGCAGGTAGTAATAATTTGAGTGTTACAGGCCACTAGCGGCGCAGCTCGCGCTGGAAGTGACTCGTGGCCACCCGAGCCGCCAGCGCCACCGCGCCGGCCACGCCCACCGCAATCACCGGGAATACCCACCAGCCGCCGGCCTCCGGTCCGGCCTCGCCGCGCAGCAGCGCGGCCAGATCGGTCGCCGTGGCGCCGACCATGACCGGGACCAGGATCACCGGCAGCGTTCCCAGCCAACTGCCGAGCACGTAGTCGCCGAGGCGCACCGGCGTCAGCGCGTAGGCGTAGTTGAGCAGGTTGTGCGGTATCACTACCGCCGCGCGCGACATCACGACGACCAGCAAGCCGTGGCGGCCGATCGCGGCCGAGAGCCTGGCCAGCCGCGGCATGTCCCGCGCGCGTTGCGCCATCGCGGCGCCGCCGGCATGGCGCCCGATCAGAAAGGCCGCCACCGCGCCGATCAGGTTGGCGAGCGAAGCCAGGATGAACCCGGTCACCGGCCCGAACAGGTAGCCCGCCAGCAGCATGAAGGGCCAGGCCGGAACCATCAGTACGACCGCCAGCGCGAATGCCGCGGCAAACACCGCCCACGACGCCCCGGGATGGGCCTGCGCCCACGTCGCGAGCGCCAGCAGGCCGTCGGCCAGCGGCAGGTAGATGAAGGCCAGCACGATGACAGTGGCCACCAGCAAGCCCGTCAGGATCCGGATCGGCTTCACGCGGGATGCGCCTCCCGAAATCTCAACGCCGAACCATGTGACCGGAATACACCCCCCATCTTGCTGGTGCCGGCTGAGGGATTCGAACCCCCGACCCACTGATTACAAATCAGTTGCTCTGCCAACTGAGCTAAGCCGGCGCCCGGCGTGCCATTCTAGCAGCATGCAGGCAGCTCAGCGCCGCCTGGCGACGACCGCCTCTGACGGTAAGCCGAAACGCGCCACCTTAAAGTGGTGTTCGACCCGCCATGCGGAGTTTGTCAGGAACGGCAGTAGATCGATCGGGCGGCACCCACCCACCAGCGCCGGTCGCTTCGACTGAATCCAGCCAATCGCGGCGGCCACGATCCGCGATCCGGGGCCGATGCCCGTGGACAGACCGGACAGACACAAGAGCCCCTCGGGGCGCAGCATCCGGTGAGCCTGCGCCAGCACCGCCCTGATGTCCTCGGACGAGAGCAGGTCGAAGACGAAATTGGATACGAACCGGTCACATGACGCTCCCGGTTCGCTCGTCGGCGGCGCGCCATCGCTCAGCACCACCTGTGCGCGGGGGGCGTAGGGAGCCAGTCTGGCTTGCGCCAGCCGCACCATTCTCGGGCTCAGGTCGATCCCGCGGTAGCGGGCCGACTCGGGCAGGTACTGCCCCAGCAGCCGCGCCGCGAAGCGGCCGGTTCCGCAGCCGAACTCGAACAGCGACTCGGCGGAGCCGAAATCCCCGTGCTCGACCAGCAGGTTGGTCGCGCGATCCTCGTAGAAGCGCTGCGAGTCCTGCCACGCCCCGATGCGGTCGTAGGCACGCCTCGCCTGCGGGTGAGACAGCGTCGTCGATTTCCGCATCTGCCCGCCGTTGTGTTGGACCCGACCGATCAGTTTAACGACGAGCTTCCGAGCCGCGGTTGACCGGGATCAATTGCGCGGCGCGCAAACCGTTACCAGCGCGCCAGCGTACCGCGCACGTCCACGTGTACGAACGGACCGTGGGCGGCGTTGGAGCCGTACACGCCCAGCCCGCCGATGCGCGGGCCGAAGTCGCCCTCGTGCGACATCTCGTTGATGAAATTGGCCAGCCAGCGGGCGTCCTTGCGGTTGACGGCTCCGTCGCCGTTGATGTCGTCCATCCGCCCGTCGCGCGGAGAGTCGTCGATGTAGATGTCGGCCGCGCCGCCGAAGACGTGGCGGCTGTAGGGGACGTTGCCGATCGCGCGGTTGTAGTACGGCGTGCGGTAGCCGCTCATGATCACGAACCCATCGGTCGGGTGCCCGCGCTCGTTGAGTGTGGCGAGGATGTTCTCGAGCTTCAGCAGCAGTCCCGCGCGCAGCACGACGTACTTGGGATAGCCGCCGGCCTGCTTGGCGACGAACTGGCCGAGGCGGAAGTTCGGCGAAAGCCGGGTGTCGGCGTTGTCCGCGGTCACCTCGACGAAACCGGTCGGGGGCAGGTAGATGTCGAGGCCGCGCAGCGGGGTCTTCGGATAGGCCCCGATGCGGTAGCCGTTCAGGTGCCCGCGGGTGTCGACCCGGCTCGCGGGGGTCATCGTAAAGACGTTGATCACCGCGACCTCGCCGCTGGCCGAGTTCTCGATCTCAAGCCGGCTGAGACCGGGCTCGTCCGGTGCCTTGAGGGGCATTTCCCCGATCTTGCCGGTCGCGCCGCCGAAGCGGATTTCGCCACCCCGGGTCGCATCGATGAAGTGCGCGTCGAACGCCTGCCCGGGCATCAGGTAGATCGCGAACACCGGGTACGGAATCGGCCGCTCGTCGATGACCACCGGGATCGCCAGGCGGCCGGCATCCCAGGCGCTTGCGGTGGCGGTCGCCAGCAGCGCCAATACCGCGGCGAGACGGCTCACGAGTGCGCCTCGCGCAGCGCGGCGACGATCGCGCCGTCGCGCTGATACAGATCGCGGCGGAACACCACGGTGCCGGAGTCGTCGGTGAACGCGGTGAAGTAGACCAGGTAGACCGGCAGCGGCTGCTTGAGATAAATGGTCGTGGTTTCGCCGCCGGCGGCCAGCGCCGCCACCCGTTCGGCGTCGGCGTCGCGCCCGTCGTTGGCCAGCACCCAGCGCGCCAGCGCCAGCGCGTCCGAGACCCGGATGCAGCCCGAGCTGAAGCCTCGTTCCTGGCGCTCGAACAGCTCCCGGTCCGGGGTGTCGTGCAGGTACACGTCGTGTGGGTTCGGGAGCATGAACTTGACCCGGCCGAGCGCGTTGAACGGGCCCGGGCGCTGGCGCAGCAGAAAACGGAAGTTGCGCCGGGTCACGCCGCTCCAGTCGACCGTGTCCACCGGGCGGAACTCTTCCTCCCCCTCGGGTCTGACCTCGTAGCCCTGGGCGACGAGCGGGGCGGGGTCTTGTTGCAGCAGCGGCAGCTTGTCCAGCGTGGCCAGCCGGAACGGGACGTTCCAGTAGGGGTTGAACACCAGGTAGCGGATCGACTCGGAAAAAGTCGGCGTGCGCCGGTACGGCCGGCCGACGATCGCGTTCATGTTCAGCACGTCCTGTCCGCCATCGATCACGCGCAGCGAAAACGCCGCGATATTGACCCGGATATAGGTCTCCGGCACCGTCGGCGGCAGCCAGCGCCAGCGTTCCAGGTTGGCGTCGATGCGCTCGATCCGCGACGCGGCCGTGGCGTTGAGCACCTCCAGCGTGGCGGGACCGACGATGCCGTCGGCCTCCAGTCCGGCCTCGCGCTGCAGCGCCATCACCGCCTGCTTCAGCTCCGGATCGAACGCGCCGTCGTGGGGCCCCGGTCCGAGCAGGCGCCGCTTGACCAGTTCCACCCGCTCGTCGCTCGCGCCCGGTCGCAGCAGCGGCCCGTCGGGAATCGGGTCGAACAGCTCTTCGGCTCGGGCTGCCAGCTCCGCGCGCTTGGCGACCAGGGCGCGGTATTCGGGGTGTCGGGGCCACAGCGCGTCGAGGATGCCGACCACCGAGGCACCGGACTCCAGCGCCAGGCGCAGCGGATCGATCAACTCGCCATCCGGCGGCACCAGGTGCCAATCCGGATCGAGGGCGCGCGGCGAGACCGCGCCTCGGGAGCGGTCCCGCGCTTGGCGCAGGAACGCTTCACTGGCCAGCAGCTCCAGCGCCAGATCCAGGGTCCGGTCCGGTCCCTCGATCATCCGCGCCAGCACCGGCTCGCGATAGCTCCGGGGGTTCAGTCCGTGCCCCTCGGAGGCGCGCACCGCGGCGAGCAAGTCGGAGGCCTGCTCGGCGAGCGGACCGCCCGCGGTCCAGATGGGCTGGTGGTTGCGCTCGCCGTAGAAAGCGGACAATTCCCGCGGGAACGCGAGCTCCTGGCCCGCGATCAGTGGCTGCGCGCCGACCGCGGTTTCCTCGAAGAAGCTCCTGAGCTTGTCGGGTAAGTCGTCCGCCTGGCCGGGCGCCGGGGAGCCGGCAAGCCCGAGTGCCATCAGCGCAACCATCATCGTTCGCATGCGAGCTCCTTTTGGTTAAAAACGGCGGATCATAGCGTTCATTTCTCGCGCCAGCCACACGCCAGCGCGAGCGGCACATTGATCGCGCTCATCCGGCGGGAGCATACGGCAACGATCCTCAAAATTTGGTAAATGGCACCGAACCCTCGATTCGTGAGAAAGTGTCGCCCTTTTGGGCGTTGAGGACGATCATGGCGCGTCGCGTCGGGGTGGAAATCGAGTTTTCCGGGCTGGACTTTAATCAGGCCTCCGAGGCCATCGGCGGATGGCTCGAGGTAGAGCCCGAGGTCGTCTCCCCGCACGAGCACGAGTTCGACACCGATTGCGGCGCGTATCGGCTCGAGGTCGACTTCGAGCTGCTCAAGCGCATGAGCCGCGAGGAATTCGAATCCGACGAAGATGGCGGGTTGCGCCAGTGGGCGGTCGAAGTGCTGGACGCGGTCTCGCGCGTGGCGACCCCGATCGAGCTGGTCACGCCGCCGCTGCCCGAGAGCGATCTGGACCGGCTCGTCGGCCTGCAGCGCGCGCTGGAGGCGGCCGGCGCGGTGGGCACCGGGCACTCCTTGACCTGCGCGTTCGGGGTGCATTTCAATCCGGAAGCCGAGCTCGATGGGGACGCGATCACCGCCCACCTGCGCGCGTTCGTGTGTCTTTACGACTGGCTCAAGGCGCGCGACGAGACCGACCTGTCCCGGCAGGTCACGCCCTACATCGATCCGTTTCCGGTCGACTATGAGCGCGAACTGCTCGCCGAAGACTTCGCGCCGTCGCTGCCGGAGCTGATCGATCACTACCTGGAGCACAACCCGACCCGTAACCGGGCGCTGGACCTGCTGCCGCTGTTTGCCGAGATCGATCCGGAGCGGGTCGCCGCGAAAGTCGACGACGATCGCATCAACGCCCGTCCGACCTACCACTACCGGCTGCCCAACTCCAGCATTGGGGAGCCCGGCTGGTCGGTGCTCGATCCGTGGCGCGATTGGCTGCGACTCGAGCAGCTCGCCGGCGACGCTTCCCGACTGGCGGAGCTGTGCGAGCGCCGCCGGGCGCACCTGGAGCAGGGGGTCCTGAGCCGGATCCAGAACGACTGGGTGTCCCGGTGCCGGGAACTGATGGAAGACCGCTGATCGGCGTCACCGGGCCGAGCGGTCCGGCGACCGGGCGGATCGCGGCCTGCGCGATGGTGCGGGCCGCCGGCGGTCGGCCGCTGCCGCTGGCGCCGAACCGACCGCCGCCCCCCGACGACCTGGACGGCCTGATCGTGACCGGCGGCAGCGACATCAACCCGGCGCTCTACGGGCAGCCCGAAGGTCCCTGGGTGGAGCCCGACCCGGTGCGCGACCGGTTCGAGCTGGCCGCGCTCGAGTTCGCCCGGATCCGCGGGCTGCCGGTGCTCGGGATCTGCCGCGGGGCGCAGTTGATCAACGTGGCTGCCGGCGGCTCCCTGCACGGCGACCTCACCGAATTGCGGCGCGTCACCTCCAACCGGCGGCGGCTGCTGCCGCGCAAGCGGGTCTGGATCGCCCCCGAAAGCCGACTGCGCGCGATCCTGGGCGGTGAATCCGTGAGGGTCAACAGCCTGCACCACCAGGCGGTCAAGGACTTGGGCGCGGGTCTTTCGATCGTCGCGCGCGACCGCGACGACATCGTGCAGGGGATCGAGGCCACCGGCGAACGGTTCCTGGTCGGGGTCCAGTGGCACCCGGAGTACCTGCCGTGGCTGGCGCCGCAGCGGGCGCTGTTCCGGGCGGTGATCGCCGCGGCGCGCTCAAGAAGTCGCTGAGGAGCTTTTCGTCGCGACCCGCAGATGCTCCCAGTTCACCCGCCGGGTGCGGCGGATGTACTCGAGCGTGGTACCGGGCCAGTTGTTGGTGATCCGCTCGCCGTCCTTGTACCAGCTCGGACCGGCCTGGCTCCAGACCATGTTCTTCAGGCGCGCCTGGAGTTCGGCGTTGTAGGCGCGTTCGACCTCGGGATCGTCCTCAACGCTGGACCCGCCACGGCGCGCCATCCCGGCGATCACCGCGACGATGTAGCGCGCCTGGGCCTCGCTCATGATCACGATCGAGTTGTGACCCAGGTTGGTGTTCGGCCCGTACAGCATGAACAGGTTCGGGAAACCGCCGGTCATGATCCCCAGGTGGGCGTGCGCGCCGCCCCGCCAGGCCTGGTGCAGGGTCCGCCCTCCGGGCCCGGTGATGCCGATTCCATACAGGAACGGGTTGGTCTTGAAGCCGGTGCCGTAGATCACGACGTCGTGGTCGCGCTCGCGGGCGTCCGCGGTCGCGATGCCGGTGGCGGTGAAGCGCGCGATCGGCGCGGTCACCAGCTCGACGTTGGGGCGCGCCAGCGCCTGGTAGTAGTCGTCGGAAAACAGCACCCGCTTGGCGCCGATCGGATAGTCGGGGGTCAGCGCGGCGCGCAGCGCGGGATCGGCGATGGTGCGGTGCAGGTAGCGCCGATTCATCCGGCGCGCGATCGCGGCGGCCCAGCGCTTGCCGCGCATGATCCAGTAGAGCAGCAGTTCGGCGCGCAGCCACAGGCGCAGCCGGTAGGCCCGGGTCAGCAGCGGCACCCGGTCGGCCAGCCACTGCTCCCAGGGGCGGTACGGCCGATCCTGCTTCGGGATGACCCAGTTGGCGCTGCGCTGATACACGGTCAGCCGCTCGACCCTGGCCGCGATCTGCGGGATGAACTGAAGCGCGCTGGCCGCATTGCCGATCACCCCGACCCGCTTGCCCTCGAGGTCCAGCGCGTGGTCCCACCGCGCCGAATGAAAACTGCGACCTGAGAAATCCGAGGCGCCGGGATAGGCGGGCACGTGCGGGTGGTGGAGCTGGCCGACCGCGGTGACCAGATAGCGGGCGCGGTAGCCCTCGCCCTGGCGCGTGTCGATTCGCCACGCACCCTCATCGAACCGGGCGCAACGAACCTCGCGCGCGAACCTGATGTGGGCGTAGAGATCGTGCCTGGCCGCGACGTGCTTCAGGTAATCCAGGATCTGGTGCTGCTCGGCCCACTTGTAGTCCCACTCGGCGCTGGTCTCGAACGAGTAGCTGTACAGCGCCGAGGGGATGTCGCATTCGGCCCCGGGATAGGTGTTCTCGCGCCAGGTGCCGCCGACTTCGCTGGCCTTTTCCAGGATCACGAAATCTTCAATTCCGGCCTGGCGCAGCTTGATCCCCAGGCCCAGTCCGGAGAACCCGGCCCCAATGATCGCCACCTCGACCGTGCGAGGTTCGCCGCGGTTCATTCGCGAATGCGCTCGATCAGGTGCAACCGCCACAGCCAGATCGCCAGAATCAGCAGCGGTGGCCCGATCCCGACCCAATCGGGCAGGCCGATGGTGACGAAATCGAACGCCCCGTGCACCAGCGCCGCCAGCGCGAGCCCCAGCGCCGCGGCCCGGACCACCGAGGTCCCGCGGAAGTGCGCACGCGCGATCAGGTATCCCCAGATCGAGGCGAACATCACGTGCACCGCCGGCGAGGCGATGCTGCGGCCCAGCGCCTCCCAGCCGCGCAGAAACTCGAGGTATTGGACGTTCTCGTGGCTGGCGTAGCCGAGCGCGATGAACGAAGCGTAGATGACCCCATCCAGCTTTTCGTCGAAATGGCGCCAGCGCATCGTGACCAGCACGAACGGGATCAACTTGGCCCCTTCCTCGATCACCCCAATGGCGAGCACCGAGTACCACCACAGCCCCAGCAGGTCCTCGCGCGCGAGGCGGTAGGCGTCGACCCCCACGCCGAGGCGATCGAGCGCCAGGTATCCCCACGAGGCCAGCACCCCGGCGCCCAGGCCGAGCAGGTAGGTCGCGGCGAGAAACCGGAACGGCTCCGGGCGGTAGCGGTCCTTGTAATGGTGGTAAGCGGCCCAGAACAACGCCGGTCCCAGGATCATCGCCGCGATTTCCATCCGACCCTCCGCCTGTCCCACAGTCGCGAGCATAGCACCGCCCGGGGCCGGCCTGCCGGGATGGACTACGTAGATGTTCCGATTGTTTTTGGCATCGCGCCGGGCAAAGGTAGTGGCAGGTTCCCGGTAGGGGTGAACCCGATGCGACAGTTGTGCGTGAAACAATTGCTGGCGGTTCCGTTCGCCGCCGCCCTTCTCGGCTGCGAGCCGGCCGCGCCGCCGGTGAGTTTCTCGGCCGAGGTCATGCCGATCATCGAGCGGCACTGTCTGGAATGCCATCGGCCGGAGGCCGGCCAGGCCGGCTACGAGGCCAGCGGATTCAGCATGGAAAGCTACGCGGCGGTCATGAAAGGGACCCGTTACGGGCCCATGGTGATTCCCGGCGACAGCCTGAGCAGCGCGCTGACGATGCTGATCGAGGGCCGCGCCGATCCGTCGATCGCGATGCCGCACGGAGACCGGCCGAAGCTGAAGCCGCACGAGATCGACACGATCAAGGCCTGGGTCGAGCAGGGCGCGCGGGACAACTGATCGACCCGGCGCGCCGCGGTCCGGACGCGGGCTACTCGGCCCGCGGGCGGTCGCTGCTCGTGTACAGATCGATCATCCGCACGATCGCCTCGCCGCATACCCGGCAGAAGTGCTTGGTGCGGGTGAACATCAGGCAGTTCATCGCCGGGCGGTAATAGCCTTTGCCGTGGTAATAGGCGCCCTCGAAGGCGCCGATCGCGGCGTGGTTGTCCTGCTCGGCGAACAGCTCCTCGACGAACTCCTGGTTGGCGCGGAACAGCGCGTTCATCTCCGCCTCGGGGCGCTTTTCTGCTCGCAGGCGGCGGCGCTCGGCCTGATACTCCAGCGCGTGTTCCTCATAGGCCTGCTGCGGCCACGGCGTCGGCACCGCCGTGCCCTCGGTCACCAGATGTGCCCACTTGAGCCGGCTGGGATCGAGCAGCGCGGTCACGTTGGGCTCGTAGGGTTCGATCGTCGGCTCCGGGGTCCGGTAGGCGACCTCGCTGGTGAAATACTCGTCCGCAAGTCCCGCGAAGTGGTGTCCGAATTCGTGAATGAACAGGTACTCGGCCCACTCGCTTCCCGCCGCGGCGGTCGAGTACAGCCCGTAGATCCCGCCGCCGCCATAGGTATCGTGGTTGACCAGGATCTCGACCGCGTCGTACGGCGCCGAGGAGGCGACCCGGCGCCAGGCCTTGTTGTCGAACGTGAGCACGTAGCGCTCGGAGCGGAACGCATCGTAGCGCGTTCCCAGCGGCGAGTCCCGGTAGATGCCCTCGGAGGGTCGCGAGATCCCGGACTCGGCGGCCGCCGGCGCCAGCGCCCAGACGTTGAAGTCCTCGCGCCGCTTGCTGAACGGCCAAGTCGCGAAGAACGCGGCGGTCAGGGCGCGGGCCCGGGCCACGAAAGCCTCGCGCTCCTCCAGCGTGTAGCCGTCGCCCAGCAGCAGCAGATCGACCTTGTGGGTGGGGTCGCCGTTGAGCTCGATCGCGATCACGTCGTCGCCGTAGGCCGCGGTTTCCCGGTGGTGCATGTAATCCGCCGGGTCGAACGCCGCTTCCCATACGCTCTGGAACTCATTGTTCGCGTCGCGCTTTGAGAACACCACGCGAAATTCCCCCGGCGGGCGCGGAAAGCGAACCGACTCGTGGAAGCTGCGCCTGACCCGGGTCGCCTCCTCGGTGGTCTCCCACTCGCCGTAGATGCTGGAGAAGCTGCGCGAATAAAGCAGCCGATCGCTGTCGGCGGCGCGCACCTCGAGCAGGTACTTCCCCAGCGGCACCGGATCCAGCGGGCGGTCCAGATTGCCGGCCCAGGGCAGCGGCTCGATCACCAGCTCGTCGACGCTGAACACCTCGGTCTCGGCGTCCCCGGTGTGAAAGTAATCGAGCCGCAACGTGGGCTCGGCGGCGCGCGCGGACGAGATCACGGCCAGCGCGAGGGCGAAAAGCAGACGCATGGAAACTCCTTGGAAACGGGTCGGCCGCAATTATCGGGCTAGCGGCGCCGCGAAACCACCAGCACGGCGAATCCGAGGTTGATCGCCGCCATCACCGCGGCCAGGGTCGCGAACCCGAAGCGGGCCCACAGCGCGCCGCCGGCCCAGGCCGCGGCGCCGCCGGCCAGCCCGACGATCAGGTAAAAGCTGCCGAACGCGGCGCCGCGCGCGGCCCGGCCCTCGCGCGCGATCCGGGTGCGCGCGATGACCAGCACCGCGCTCTGCGCGATCAGCGCCGCGATCACCGCCAGCGTGGTCGCGCCGGTTGCGGAGACCAGCGCCAGCGTGACCAGCGCGGCCAGGTTGAACGCCATCACCGCGGCGGTCAGGCGGGCATCGGCGCGGCCGTCCAGCCGCCGGCCCAGCCACAGAGCGACGCGGATCGACGCCAGGTGCCCGGCGAGCACGATCCCGGCGATCGCGGGCATCGGCATCTCGAGCTCGGCCATCCGCCCGATCAGCAGCGGCTGGTCGATGATCGCCAGCGCGAACAGGGCCAGGATCACGCTGTCGCCGCCGATCCGCCCGAGCCGGGTCTCGGGCGGGCCCGTCGCCGGCGTCGCCATCGGGGCCTCGCGAACCGCCAGGACGACGATCGCGATCGCGACCAG
>JBFJNB010000038.1:0-10853 GCA_041633655.1 Lysobacterales bacterium
CAAGGAGGATCTGGGCACCGAACCGAAATTCTGGTACTACACGGACTGAGCCCGGACGCATGATCGGATTCTTCCTGAAGAGCCTGCGCGAGATGCTGACCGGCAGCACGCTGTACCGGGTCTGGCTCCTGCTGCTATTGGCCATCATCGCCTGGGGCGGCTTCAATTACGCCGAGCAGTTGCGCACGGGACTGGTCGTCACCGGCATGAGCGACCAGGTCTCGTGGGGCTTCTACATCGCCAATTTCGCGTTTCTGGTCGGCATCGCCGCGGCCGCGGTGCTGCTGGTCATCCCCGCCTACATATTCCATCGCCAGGACGTCAAGCAAGTCGTGCTGCTGGGCGAGGGCATGGCGGTTGCGGCGGTCGTGATGGCGATGAGCTTCGTGATGGTCGACCTGGGCCGTCCCGATCGGATCTGGCACATGATTCCGGTCATCGGCCGGTTCAACTTCCCGATCTCGCTGCTGGCCTGGGACGTGGTCGTCCTGAGCGGCTACCTGGTGCTGAATCTGGTGATCCCGTTTTACATCCTGTTCAGCCGTTACCGCGGCCGCGAGCCGAACCTGAAGCTCTATTTCCCGCTGGTCGTGGTGGCCATCGGCTGGGCGATCTCGATCCATACCGTGACCGCGTTTCTGTTTTCGGCCAACTCGGCCCGGCCGTTCTGGCACACCTCGCTGCTGGGCCCGCGCTTCATCGCCTCGGCGTTCGCCTCAGGCCCGGCCCTGATCATCATCACGCTGCAATTGCTGCGCCGCCTGACCGATTATCCGATCAAGCAGAGTGTGATCGACACGCTGGCGATCATCATGACGATTGCGCTGCAGATCAGCGTGTTTTTCGTCATCGCCGAGCTGTTCACCGACTTCTACAACGAGGGTGCGCACGCCGCTTCCATCCACTACCTGTTCTTCGGACTCCACGGAGCCGATGCGCTGCGCCCCTGGATCTGGGCGGCGCTGCTGATGATCGTGGCCGCCACCACGATGGTGACCATCCATCCGCTGAGGCGCGACATGCGCACCCTGAGCATCGCCTGCGTCCTGGCGTTCGTCGGGATCTGGATCGAGAAGGGCATGGGGCTGGTGGTGCCCGGGTTCATCCCCACGCCATTGGGAGAGGTGTTCGAATACGCCCCCACGCGCATCGAGATCGCCGTGTCCCTCGGCATCTGGGCGCTCGGGTTCCTGATCTTCACGCTGCTGGCCAAGGCCGTGATCGCGATCGACCTCGGGCGCGTGACCGAGTCGGCGCGCCGGGTGCGCTAGCCGCGCATCATTGCGCGGCGGTTTCGCCGGTGGCGCGCGCCGCCTCGTACATCAGCTTGAGATCGTCGAGGACCTCGATCGAGCTCAAGTCCATGCGTTCCAGATCGAAGCTATGGACGTTGCTGACCGCGGCCGCGTACTTGGTGCCGATGGCGTCGACGCGTTCCTTGCTGTCGCCCGGCCAGCCTTGAGCGGCGTAGAACAGCCCGGTCCAGCCCAGGTAGCCCTTGGCGATGTTGAGCCGGTGAAACACCGCGCCCGCGCGCTCGGCGACCAGCGGGAGGCGCTCGATGTTGTGCTCGTTGTGACAGGTCTTGCAGCCGTAGACCAGAATCTCCCGGTAATACGGCCGCCGGTTCATCGCCTGGTGGCAGGTGGTACAGGTCGGCGCCACCAGGTCGGCCATCAGTGCCTGGTAGTGCTTGCTGGTCTTGAACTGCTCCAGCTTGTCGGCGTGGCAGGTGCCGCAGGTCGCCGGCTGGTTCTTGTAGTAAAGCGGACTGGCGGGGTTGATCAGGCGCAACGCCTCGCCGTGGGCTGCGGTCGCCTCGGTCGCGGTCGGATCACCGCCGTGGCAATCGGCGCAGCTGAGGCCGGCGGCCGCGTGCGGTGACTTGATCCAGTCCTGATAATAGCGATGGAGCAAGCGCTCCTTGACGAACAGTTCGGGATTGCCGTGGCAAGCCACGCACCCGTCCTGGCCGGCGCTTCCCGGCAGTGCCATAGCAAGCGCCATTCCGCAGGCAAGCGCCCGGGCGGTGATGCGTTTCATCGATTCGTTCCGACGGCCACCGGTTGATTAAAGCAGATCCCCGTCCCTATTCAGATACGTATTATCCACGTCTACCGGACCGCGGAGGGGATTGCTATAAAACTGCGTGGTGGCAACTGCCATGGAGAATGAATTGTGAAGCCGAACAAAAGATCAACGATCATCGCCGTGACCGGCGCGGTGGCGCTGCTGCTCAGCGGCGCGACTGCCGCGGTCGAGCCGGCGCCATCGATCGCGAAGATGGTCAAGGCCTGTACCGCCTGTCACGGTGACGGGGGGGTCAGCACCAACCCGGACACCCCGACGATCGCCGGCATCTCGATGTTCGTGCATGCGGACTATCTCGCCGCTTACCGGGACGGTGCGCGCACCTGCACGGAAGAGACCAAGATGATGTGCAACCTGACCAAGCGCCTGACCGACGAACAGACGGAAGCCTTCGGCGAATACTTCTCCAGCCTGCCGTTCAAGCCGGCGGCGCAGGAATTCGATCCAGAGCTGGCCGCGCGCGGGCAGCAGGTCCACGAGGAAAACTGCGGCAAGTGTCACACCGACGGCGGCAGCAATCCCGAGGACGAGGCCAGCATCCTGGCGGGCCAGTGGATGCCGTATCTGCGCGCCAGCCTCAAGAGCTTCATAGCCGGCGAGCGCGAGCAGCCCGAGAAAATGAAGCCCAAGACCGAGAACTTGACGGCCGAGGACTGCGAGGCGCTGGTCCACTACTACGCGAGCCAGCAGTAATCCCGCCCATTGGGCAACCAGCCCCGCTCGTCCGTCGCGCGGGCGCCGGCGCTGGAGCTTACCTTCAAACCGCGGTCGGTTAGAATCGTCCTGAGGATGTCACGGAGAGCGACGTCGTGTCCGAGCTAGCCGACTGGTGGCAGCGCCTGTTCGAATGCATCGATGCCAGGGACACGGCCGGATTCGTCGCGTTCTTGACCGACGAGGCCGAGTTCCGCTTTGGCAGCGCCGAGCCGATCCAGGGCAAAGCTGTCATCGCCGCCGCCGTGGACGGCTTCTTCGGGTCCATTCAGGGCAGCCGACATCGGATCGAGCACACCTGGCATGATAACGAAACGCGCGTGTGCCACGGGGCCGTGCGTTATACGCGCCACGACGGCTCGCAGGTGACGGTGCCGTTCGCGAACGTGTTCTACATGGACGGCGAGCGCGTTTCGCGATATCTGATTCACATCGATCTGGCGCCGCTTTTCGCGACACCGGCGTAGCCGGGCGGCTGTCCGCCCGTATCAGGGGGGAATGATGATCCCGGCCGACGATCGCGGAACGCTTTTTTTTCATCGATCGGCTCCAGGCGATTGCGTCAGGCGACGGCGCTCGGTTGGGCGATCGACTCGGGCGCGGCCGCTTCGTCCGGTTCGGGCTCGGTCTTGGCCTCTTCCCACGGCGGCAGGATCTTGATCAGCAGCGCCAGGATCAGGAACGGCAGGATCAGCAGCCCGATGGCGACCAGCAGTCCCTCCTGCCCCCCGAGCTCCAGCTTGTAGGCGGTCATGCCGCGCAGGCTCTTGGAGAAAAGTTGCCCCCCGATCACGACGTTCCAGCGGGTGCTGAAGATGCCCACTTGCACCAGCAGCGCGGCGATGAAGTAGATCATTCGCTTGAGCTCGTCGGGCAGCTTGGAGAAGCGCGCCGCCAGCAGCACGATCGGCCCGATAGTACCGATCAGGATCTGGACGATGGTCAAGCTCAGCGAGAGCTTGGTAATGATGAGCTGCTCTAAGATCTCGATCGATTCCTCGGACTCATACAGTCGGTGGATGAAGTCCAGCGCCTCCAGCGACAGGTCGATGATCAGCGCGTAGAGCAGAAACGCCGCCAGCGTGTTCAGGCAGCTCATTTCCGGCTTTTTGCGCCGCAGCAGGCTGGTCACGTAATAGATCAGCAGCACCAGCGAAATCCCGGACACGATGGCCGAGCACAGAAACACGATCGGCATCAGCACGCTGCTCCACCACGGGTTGGCCTTGACCGAGCCGAAGATGAACCCGACGTAGCCGTGGAGCAGGAACGCCGACGGAATGCCGATGATCGTGATGAACTGCACCGCCTTGCGGTCGAAGGCGACGGCCGCCGGCGAGACGTCCCGCGACCCCAGCGAGATCAACCAGTGGACGAACTTCATCAGGCCCTTTTCGTTCCGCCTCCAGCGCACCAGGTCGGCCCGGTATTCGAACCAGATTTCCAGCAGCAGCACGACCATCAGGTACCACAGGTAGACGAAGCCGAACATCGCCATTGCCGAGGCCGGGTTCGGGGTCAGGAAGATCTCGAACGCGCGTTCGGGGTGCCCCAGGTGCGCCTGCAGCGGCAGCGGCGCCACGATCAGGAAGGCCAGCGCCGTCAGCAGCGCAAGGCGATAGGTCGGCTGGATCTCCTTGACGTTGAACACCCGCTCCAGCGAGGCCAGGATGAACGCACCGGCGACCAGGCCCGTCAGGTACGGATAGATCACGATCAGGATGCTCCACTGGAGCTCGATCTCGTTTGGATAGATGAAGCCGGTGACCTGGTCGAGCGCCGATTCGAGTTGCGCGAGATGTTCGGGATCCATCAGCGTACCTCTCCATCCAGGGCGGCATAGAAGACCTTGGGCTCGGTGTTCATATGCGGCTTCAACACCTCGAGGTGGCTCATCCGCATCATCCGGTTGAGCGGCGTGCTCCGGTCTCCGAGTTCGCCGAACACGCGGGCCTGGGTCGGACAGACCTCGACGCAGGCAGGCAGCAGGCCCTTGGTGATCCGGTGGTAGCAGAACGTGCACTTGTCGGCGACGTGCGTGCGGGGATCCAGGAACCGGGCCCCGTAGGGGCAGGCCTGGATGCAGTAGCGGCACCCGATGCAGTAGTCACCGTCCACCAGCACCACGCCGTCCTGGGTCTTGAAGGTCGCTCCCACCGGGCAGACTTGAACGCAGGGCGGGTTGTCGCAGTGGTTGCACAGTTTGGGGACGAAGAAGGTCCGCAGCACTTCCTTGTCGCTAGCGATCGGGGGGAAGCCGTGGATCCCGCCCTCGGGGCTGTCTACATGAACCTCGCCATCGGTGAAGACGGTATAGCGCTCCACCCAGGTTCTGAAGTAGAACGGCTCATCGGGGACGTCGTTTTCCAGCTTGCAGGCCTCGACGCACTTGCCGCAGCCGATGCACTTCTCGACGTCGATCCCCATTGCGTAGTAGTGCTCGGTGGGGTCGTAGGAATCGCCTTCGGCGGCCAGCAGTTTCACCGGGCCGACCACCCCGAGCAGGATGGTGGCGCCGGGGAAGTTCAACAGCTCGGCGAGGAACTCTCTTCGCTGGTAGGTCTTACCCATCTATCGAGCCTCCGGTGCGTGTTGGTAGTGGCACTGCCAGCACACAAAGGTGCCGCCGTGGGTGCTGAGATCGACGCGCGGAATCTCATACAGCGTCAGATCGACGCCATGCAGCTCGCTCGGCGGCGTAGCCCCGGTGGCGTGACAAGTACCGCAGAACTCCCGCTCGAACGGTTTCCTGGGCAGGTGCGCGCGCGGGTGCTGCTTGTGCTCCGGCGGTACCTGATGGCACACCTCGCAGGCCAGCGGTGCGTGATGGGAGATCGAAATGGTCCGGGCGATGGTGTTGTGGCACGCGGAGCACTCCTGCGGCTGCTCCGGCGGCGTCGGGTCGTGCGGGTCATGGCAGCCGACGCAGGCCCGAACCGGGTTGTGGCGCTCCTCGATGATCTGGGCGAAGCCGGTTGGGCGCGAAGCCAGATAGCCGTGGCAGGCAAGACAGGGTTTCCTGCCCTCCGGCACCACCGGGCTCAGCTCGATCGGATCGTTCGCGTGGCCGCTTGCCGGCCCGTGGCAGGTTTCGCAGCTGACGGTGCGGTGGTAGGACTTGTTCTTGATCTCGACCTGGTCGAAGTGACATATCGCGCACTCCTGCCAGCCCGCATAGCGGGGCTCAAGCGCCGCGTTAGAGGCCACCGCCGCGGTCCGGTAGTGACCCAGTTCACCGAAGGATGCGGGGATGAATTGTTTCCGTAGCAGGAAGACGGCCACAACGACGACCGCGAAGATGACGCCGAGCTGGATGAGCTGAACCGGGAATCTCCGGGGGCGCAAGGCCGCCAGCCATCCTCGGATCTGCGCTAGCAGTTTATCCACAACCGCCCTCCACTGCTTGAATCGTGGAAGGTCCGACGTCTCCATTTTGTTATTTGCGCGAGAGGTCGGTTCCGAATCCTCAGCGATCTTATATCCGGGCTTTCAGGCGAAGGAATACGCAAATGTACTGAGCGCGAGAGTCGATGGCCTTGAGCCCGCAGACGAACGGCGGTGCCGGCGAAGAAACACCGTAGGTGATTTCCCGTATGGCTCAGGCTTGTGCCAACTTCTAACATCCCAAGACGCGCATCGCCCGAGGAGTCTGCGGTGGCGTGGTCGCCGAGGGGCAGATTCGCCCAACCTGCTCTCACCCGAGCCCAGAGGCGCACGGCATCCACAGAGTCGCACTGCCGGGCACCGTTTTCGGCAACGGGATCACCGTGAAAGACCGTGTAGCTGAGCTGGAGTCCCGCCTGGCCGCTGTTGAGCAGCGCCTGCGACTGCTCGAACGCGCTTCTCCAAACTTACCTCCAGCCGCCGCGATCGATTTCCCACCCGTCCTGGGCGAAGGAGTCCTGGCCAAGGCCGCGACCCACACCGGCAAAGTTCTGCTGATTTTCGGCGGCGCCTATCTGCTGCGCACGATCACGGACTTCGGTTTCGTCCCGACCGGTTTCGGCATCTTTCTGGGGGCCGCCTATGCCTTGGTGTGGTTGTTCATGGCCTGGACCTCCAGTGGTCACGAGAAACGCCGGGCCGAGGCCCTGTTCTACGGCACCGCTTCGATGCTGCTGGCGTTGCCATTGCTCGTGGAGGCGATCACTCGATTCGGAATCCTCTCCGGCCGGCACGGCGTCATTGCCCTGACGATGTACTGTGCTGCGGCCCTGGCCGTGGCCGTGGCGCGGGATCTGAGAGTCCTCGGCTGGCTGATCACCGCGGGCGCCATAGTGACCGCGTTCGTGGTGCTCAACGCCGCCCACACCGCGCTTCCCGTCGGGGTTTTTCTCGTTTTGCTGGGGCTCGCATCCCTGACGGCGGTGTATTGGCGCCGCTGGATGGGACTGCAGTGGCTGGGTGCGCTGGGGGCGCTCGTCGGCTTGACGGTTCTGACCCTGGTCAGCACCAGCGATCAGTGGTCGGTGCGACCGCTGGCCGTCTACCTCCTCGCCGTCGGCTCGCTGGCCGCCTATCTGATCGGCTTTGCCGTGCATTCGCACCTGCGCGGCCGGAGTGTGGGGGTCTTCGAAACCATGCAGGCGCTGGCCGCCGTCGGCATCGTCTTCTGGGTCGCCGGGGTCGCCTCGCAGGCGGGTGAGCTGGTCGTTTCGCACATCGGCATCGTGAGCTTGGCGTTCGGTGTCGCCGCCTACGCGCTGGCTTTCACACCCGAAACCCGCTCCGTTCGCGGGCGCAATTTCTTCTTCTATTCGACCCTCGGACTGGGATTGGTGGTCGCCGGCAGCGCCTTGTTGCTGAGCCCCGGCAAAGCCGCCGCGGTCTGGTCGTTGATGGCGTTGGCCATGGCCTGGTTCAGTGGCCGCTACGGCCGGGTGGCGCTGAGTCTGCAATGCACGTTCCTGTTGCTCACCGCCGGAGTTGCTTCCGGTGTATTGGATATCGGCCTGCAGGCATTGGCGGGCGCTACCCGCGGATCGTGGCCGTCGCTGCTGCCCTCGCATCTGATCGTCGCCGGCGCGACAGTCGCCTGCCTGTTCATCCCGGTGGCCCAGCACTCCGAACGCTGGGGGGTCCTGGCCGGTTTGCCTCAGCTCCTCGTGCTGGCACTCTCGGTCTGGGGGGTGGGGGGACTGATGGTCGTTTATCTGGCGCCGGTCCTGGCCGGGGCGGGCGGGCCGGAAGTCAGTCTGGGCGCCCTGGCGGCGCTGCGCACGGCTGTGCTGTCCGGGTCGTCGGTGACCCTGGCCCTGTCCAGCCGCCATAAACGGTGGCCGGAGGCGCGCTGGCTGGCCTACCCGGTCCTGGTCGTCGTGGGGATCAAGCTGATCGTCGAGGACTTTCCCAACGGCCAGCCGGTGACCCTGTTCATGGCACTGGCCCTGGTGGGCAGCGCCCTGATTCTGGTGGCGAGGCTGCTAAGCAGGGAGCGGGCCGACTCCTAGGGGAACGGGGTGCGCGCATTGGTGAAGTTCTACTTCGGGGCGTCCACCAAATCGGCTTCGAGCCCGTCGAGCGCGACCGCAAGTGCCTCGTCGAGGACCGCGCGGTCGCCGACGTGGTTGGCCAGCAGCAGGATCAGGCGCGCGTTGAGCGCGTGGCTCTGCTCGTCGCTCAGGCTCCGGTGCAGCTCGATCAGGCGCTGGTAGAAGTCGTCCGGGTCCTCGATCCGCTGCTCGGTCTTCAGTCGGTCGCTCATGCCTGGCTAGTATCGTGGTTGGTAACCGGGTTGACCAGTGCAACATCCGGGTTAAACCAGTTCACCCGTTGCCACCGCCAGTGCCTGCTGTACGTCGCCATGTTCGAACCGGCGCCAGCGGCCGGCCACGTGCTGGTCGGGTCGGATCAGGTAGCAGGTGCCGGGCTTGAGGTCATAGCGCTCGCGCAGATACCCGAGGCGATCAACCACGATCGGGTGGCTGCCGGCCGCCCCGAGCGGGGCCGGATTGCCGGTTGCGATCAGGGTTCGGATCGGGATCGGACCGACCGCCAGCCGGTCGAGGCCCCGCGGCAGATCGGCCGCGGCCTCGGCGAAAACCAGCGCCGCGAACCCATCGTTCAGGTGTTCCAGCAGCCATTCGTCGCGGCCGTGGAACTGGATCGGCGCATCGACGCACGGCGTCCCGGGCCCGAGGCCGCCTTCGAAACCGGACTCGTCGCCCGCGTTCAGCGGCGAATCCGCCAGCACCGCCGGTACCGACAGCCGCCCGCTGTTGACCATCGCGCGGGCGAACGGATAATCGCGCGCCAGGTCCAGCACCGCGCTGCGGAACGCGCGACTGACGTTGTTCTTGGGCGTCATGAAGTCGGTCGCCCGGCTGGAATTGAGGATGTTTTCATCCGCCGCGGCGGTGCGCTCGCGGTCGTAGGAGGCCAGCAGCCCCGGGCCCGCGTTGCCCTCGAGGATCAGCGCCAGCTTCCAGCCCAGGTTGTCGACGTCCTGGATCCCGCCGTTGCAGCCGCGCGCGCCGAACGGCGACACCAGGTGGGCGGCATCGCCGATGAAGATGACCCGGCCGTGCACGAAGCGCTCCAGCCGCCGGCATTCGAATGTGTAAATGCTGACCCACTCGAAATCGAAGTCCTGATCCCCGATCAGGCCGCGCACCCGCCGGGTCACGTTGTCCTCCTTGAGCTCCTCGTCCCGATCGATGTTCCAGCCGAGCTGGAAATCGGTGCGCCAGACGTCATCGGGCTGCTTGTGCAGGAGCGCGGTGCGGCCGCGGTTGAATGGCGGATCGAACCAGAACCAGCGCTCGGCCGGAAAGTCCCCGTGCAGCTTGATGTCGGCGATCAGGAAGTGGTCCTGGAACACTTTGCCGGCGAACCCCAGGCCCAGCATCCGGCGCACCGGGCTGTGGCTGCCGTCGGCGGCGATCAGGTACTCGCAGCTCAGGGTGTAGTCGCCGGCCGGGGTCTTGACCCTGAGCGCCACCCGCTCGGCGCCGGGCTTGACCTCGACGACTTCGCTCTGCCAGCGCAGTTCCACCAGCGGCTCGGCGGTCAGCGCCGCGACCAGGTACTCCTCGACGTAGTACTGCTGCAGGTTGACGAAGGCCGGGAACTGGTGGCCGTCCTCCGGCAGCAGGTCGAACTGATACAGCGGCTCGTCGGAGTCGCCGTAGAACACCTTGCCGACGTTCCAGACCACGCCCTTGTTCATGATCCGCTGGCCGACCCCGAGCCGGTCGAAGATCTCCAGCGTACGCTTGGCCCAGCAGATCGCCTTGGAGCCGACCCCGACCGAGCTGCCGCGCTCCAGCACCACCGAGGGAACCCCGCGGTGCGCCAGGTCCAGCGCCATCGCCATCCCGACCGGCCCGCCACCGGCGATGACCACCCGGCGGGTGCCGAAGCCGGATTCGAGCTCCGGGACCTCGACGAACGGGTGCTGGGTTGGGGTGTACGGCATGGGTCAGGCCTCGGCCGCGGCGGAACCGCCTCGGCGCCACCGGGCAGACTCGGCACTTCCCGGCGATGGCGGCCGGGAGCGCGGCTCCAAACCTCGCTTCTCCGCTGTCACTTCACTCCCCCCAATCCACCGGTCCGCGTGTACTCCATTGCTCATGTCCTGGCGAACTCGATGGCGCCATTGTAGCCGGACCCGCCTGCCCGATGGACGGCCGAACGACGAGAGCGCCCGATTACGGGATCAGCGGATGTGACTAGTAGTAGCTTTAACTACTACTATAATGAAGGAAACCTTCAGGGAGCTCCGCCAATGAGCAGGTACCTCTTCGCGATGCTGTTGCTGCTCGCGGGTCCGGGCCGCGCCGGCGACGACGCCGAATCGGCGCGGACCTGGCTCGAAAAATCGCACCAGGCTGCCGGGGGCAGCGCATGGGATGAGGTCAGGACCTCGCGCGCGCGTTTCGACCTGCAACTGCCGGGCCTGGCCGGCACCGCGGAGGCGAGCACCGATGTGGTCACCGGGCGCTACGTCAACGACGCCACGCTGGGTCCGTACCGCTTCGTCAACGGCCTCGATAAGGATTTGCCGTGGTCGAAGGACACCTCGGGCCAGGTCCAGGTCGAGGCGCTCG
>JBFJNB010000039.1:0-10828 GCA_041633655.1 Lysobacterales bacterium
GATCCCGCGGAAGAGCCGCTCGAGGACACCCACGACGACGCCTACGCGAGCGAGGCCACGCCGACGCCGACCAAGCTGTCCGGGCGCGTTTTGCTGGTCGAGGACAACCCGGTCAACCTGCACGTGGCGCAGAAGCTGCTGGGCCTGGTCGGGTGCGGTTTCGAGGTCGCCAAGAACGGCAAGGAGGCGCTGAGCAAGCTCAAGGCCTCGAGCTACGACGCGGTGCTGATGGACTGCATGATGCCGGTCATGGACGGCTACGCCGCCACCACCCAATGGCGCACCCACGAGACCGCGCAGGGGCTCAGGCGCACGCCGATCATCGCGATGACCGCCAACGCGATGGCTGGCGACCGCCAGAAATGCCTCGACGCCGGCATGGACGACTACATGGCCAAGCCGCTGAACCGGCTGCTGCTCAACGAGATCCTGAGCCGCTGGCTGACCAGGGATGCCGTAGCCGAGCCAGCGCCGGTCACCCCGCTCCCGGTCGCGCAGGCGCCCGCGCCCGCACCGTTGGCGGTTCCAACGCCCGCCGCCACGGTCGACCCTGCGCCGGCGGCCGTCCCCAAGAAGCGGACGGCGGCGCGCGTCTCTGCCAGGCCCGCGCTCGACCGTCAGGTCCTGGACGACTTGATCGACATCATGGGCGACGAGTACCTGGAGCTGATCTCGATCTACCTCGAGGACGCCCCGAAGTCGCTGTCGGAGCTGCAGCGTGCGGCCGCCGCTGGCGACGTCGCCGCGCTGGTGGCGCCGGCGCATTCGCTGAAGTCGACCAGCGCCAACCTGGGCGCGATGACGCTGTCGCACCTGGCCAAGGAGGTCGAAACCGAGGCTCGCCTCGGTCGCATTGAGAACCCGACCGCCAAAGTGCAGGCGATGATGGACGAGTTTCAGCAGGTGATGGCAGAGCTGGAGCGATTCAGGGAGGCGTCGTAGCGGACAGCAGCGGCTCCAGAATGCTCAGCGCGCGTCGATAGACGCCGCGCTTGAAATGCACGACGTTGCGAGCCGGGTACCAGAAATCCACCCAGCGAAAGCGATCGAATTCCGGACAGTCCACGCCGTCCAGGCGCAGGCGCTCCTCTGGGGCGGCCAGGCGCAGCAAGAACCACACCTGCTTCTGCCCCAGGCACATCGGCTTTTCCTCGGTGCGCAGGTAACGCCGCGGAAGCCGGTAGCGCAGCCAGCCCGGGGTCTCGCCGATCACCTCTACGTCGGCTTCGCGCAAGCCCGTTTCCTCGCGCAGCTCGCGAAACATCGCCTCGCGCGGGGTCTCGTCGGTGCGCATGCCGCCCTGCGGGAATTGCCAGCCGTCGTGGCCGGCCCGGCGAGCCCAGAAGACCTTGCCGTCTTCCCGCACCAGCACGATGCCAACGTTGGGTCGATAGCCATCAGGATCGATCATTCCGGCTGATTTTTCCACGCCTGCGGCCAGCCGGCAAGCTTGTGCGGCGGAGCTGATTCGGACTATCCTCGGCCCAGCGGTCGGCCGCACCGAGTGTGACCGGCCGCCGGGGTCCAGGTGCCCGCCACCGCGGGTGAAACGGGAAGCCGGTGAGAATCCGGCGCTGCCCCCGCAACGGTAACGAGCCAGGAGCCCCTCCTCGGCTCGCAAGTCCGGAGACCGGCCTGGATAACATTGAAGTGTCCTTCTGGATACTTAAGTGTTGCGGTGGGCGACACGTGGCGGGTAAACGATCGACCGTCATTCCATCCCATTGCAACTCCTGATCTACGGGAGTTTTTTGTCATGAGCATCCTCGTTCACGCCGCCGCCTGCGCGGCCGCGGCCGTCATCGCTCCGGCCGCCGAGCCGGACCCGGACGTCTACGTTCAGGAAAAGATCACCATCACCGCCTCGCGGATCGAGCAAACCGTCGCCGAGGCGCTGGCCTCGGTCACCGTCATCTCGCGCGCGGACATCGAGCTGAGCCAGGCGGCGGACCTGGCCGAGCTGCTGCGCGCCCAGGCCGGAATCGACATCAGCCGCTCGGGCGGACCGGGCTCGCAAACCAGTCTGTTCCTGCGCGGCTCCAATTCCAACCACACGCTGGTGCTGGTCGACGGGGTTCGGGTTTCCTCGGTCCACACCGGGGCGTTCGCCTGGGAAAACCTGCCGCTGGCCCAGGTCGATCACATCGAGGTCGTGCGCGGGCCAAGGGGGGGGTATTACGGCTCGGACGCGATCGGCGGAGTCATCCACATCCACACCCGGCGCCCGGACGGCGCCCGCCTCAGCCTGACCGGCGGCAGCTTCGGCACCGGGCGGATCGACGCCGGGGCCGTGATGGAACTTCCGCGCGGGCAGGCGGCGCTCAGCGTCCACCATCAGGAAGTGGGCGGGTTCTCGGCCCAGAATCCGGCCGGATTCGCCTACCATCCCGACGACGATGGGTTTCGCGAATCGGGCGCGCTGCTGACACTCGACCAGGAACTCGGGCGCCACCGGCTGGACGCTGGCCTGCGCGCCCATCGCGCCGAAGTCGAGTTCGACCAGGGGGTTTCCGACACCGATACCGGGCAGCTCGCGCTGCGCCTGCACGGACCGCTGACTGAGCACTGGGAGCACGCGCTGAACCTCGGCTGGGTGGACGAGCAGCGCACCACGCCCGAGTTCTTCACCCGCTTCGATTCCGAGCGCGTGGACCTCGACTGGCAGATCAGCTACCGCGGTCGCGCCCGACACCGGCTGACGGCGGGGCTGGCCTACGTCGACGAGCAAGGCGTCAGCCTGGAGACGTTCGGCAACAGCGTCAGCTACTCGGGCTCGCGCCGCAACGCCGCCGCCTTCGGCGGCTGGCAGTTCGGACTCGGACGCCAGGATCTGGAGCTGGCGCTGCGCTACGACGACAACTCGGAGTTCGGCTCCGAATGGACCGGCCATCTCGCCTGGGCCCACCCGCTCGGTCGCCACGGCGGGCTGACCGCCAGTTATGGACGCGCGTTCCGCGCACCGACGCTGAGTGAGCAACTCTCGCCTGGCTTTGGCGGCCTGTTCGCGGGCAATCCCGAACTGGCGCCGGAGCGCTCGGACTCGATCGAAGTCGGACTGCGGTACGCGTTCCCGAACCAGCGCCTCGGCCTCAGCGTGTATCGCACACGGATCGATGATCTGATCGCGTTTTCGGGGGTCGATTTCCAGGCGGTCAACCTCGCCCGCGCCGCGATCGACGGATTCGAGGCCGAGTACCAGTGGCGCTCGCGGCACTGGCGGCTGGAAGCCAACCTGACCCTGCAGGACACCGAGGACCGGCTCACCGGGGAACCGCTGCTGCGGCGCGCGGACGAGAAGCTGGCGCTGGCCGCCGACCGTTTGTTCGCCGGCGGCGCGCGGCTCGGGGCCGACGTGCTTTACACCGGCGAACGCGCCGATTTCGCGGGCTCGCTCGACGGCTTCTGGCTGGTCGGGGTACGCGCGAGCCACCCGATCGGTACGCGCTGGCGGATCGGGGCGCGCCTGAGCAACCTGCTCGACGAAGAATACGAGCCCGCGCTCGGCTTCAACGGTGCCGGACGCGCGGCCTATCTGACGTTGCGCTACGCCGGAGACTGAGACACTGCCCGACTCGCGGCGGGCCGGCGCGGCCCGCCGCAGGCTATGTCAAACTTTGTAAATGGCGGGCCAAGGGAGCGCTGGGAGGTGGACGCTGACCGAGCGAAAGCTGTTATTCTATTGACCGAATTAGAAAAAAAGGATGACCGCGTTAAGGACGCATGCCAAAACAGGGGTCACAATCTCAAACCCGGTCGCAGCGCCCGGGATCGCCTTTGCCGGATCGCCCGCGCGAGCTTCTGAAGACGTGCGAGACCGACCTTACCCGACACCTGTTCACCTACCTCCGGCCGGCGTTCGAGGAAACCAACGACGAGCTGTTCGACGAGGCGCACAAATCGGGCAGCACCCAGGCGCAGAATCGCCTGTTCGAGGCGATGAACGAGCTGAAGAGCAAGCGCACGGCGTTCTCGGACGCGCTGGCCGAGGAGATCGCGAACCACTTCCAGGCATTCATCAACGCCAAACCCTCCGCCGGGGAGGACGACGACTCGGAAACGACCGAGCTGAGCCTGGTCGAGGATCACGATCTGGCCGAGGACCTGGCAATCACCCAGATCGTCAGCAAGGCCGAGATCCGTAACACGCAGGCGCTGTACGCGCTGAACCAGCGCCTCGCGGTGCTGAACCGGGGGCGCGCGGTCAAGAACAACAGCAATCCCCTGGGTCCGTTCAAGATCGGCGCTGCGCTGCGCAACGCGGCCGACTGCCTCGACGTTGCCGCCAGCGACAAGGTCAAGCTGTTTCACGCGTTCGACCGCCAGCTGCAGCAGCACCTCGGCACCTGCTACAGCGAGCTGAATCAGAAGCTGATCGAAGAGGGCATCCTGCCCAACCTGAAGCTGGACGTGCGCAAGAAGTCGGCCGCGCCAGCGCCCCCGAAGAGCCGGCCGGATACGCCCGAGGGCGATCCTCAGGCCGCTCCCGACGCGGCGCAACCCGAGTACGAGCAGGGCTACCCCGGGGGCGACTCCGCGGGAGGCTATCCCGCTTCCGGCGCCCAGCCCGCCCCGGGTTACGGTCCCGCCGATGGCGCCCCGGCCCACGGGCCGGCGGGCACGCCCGGCGGCCCTGAGGCGCCCGGTGCCGGGGGCGACTACGCGCCGCCGCCGCTGGACCTGGATTTCTTCGGTCGCGCCACCGGCCGCTCGATCGGCACTCCTGCCGGCAGCCGGGTGGACGCCGAACTGGTGCGTGATATCCGCAAGCTGCTGGCCCGGGTTGCACCGCCGGGCTCGATCCCGCGCAACGCGGTCGCGGCCGAGACCACTCGCCTGCAGCAGGCCTTGTCGGGGCTCCAGACCCGGCTGGCGCAGCCGAGCGCGGACATGCCGGACCTGCTCAGCGCCGATCAGGTCAAAAAGCTCCTGTCCGAGACCCTCGGACGGGACCAGCAGTCCGGTCGCAATCTGACCCTGTCGGACCACCATTCACAGACGATCGACATCGTCGGAATGCTGTACGACCACATCAAGCAAGAGGACCTGCTGCACGAGCCGGTGCAGCAGCTCCTGAAGCGCCTGCAGGTGCCGATGATCCGGGTCGCGCTCGAGGAAGACGAGTTCTTCGACGACACCCAGCATCCCGCGCGGCGGTTGTTCAACACCATCGCCGACGCCGGCGAGCTGTGGCTGGACGACAAGCCCGAGGGCTCGGCGACGTTCCAGAAGATGCAGATCGCGGTCGACCGGATTCTGGGCGAATACCAGGACGACCTGGACGTCTTCAAGAACCTCCTGGGCGACCTCGACAAGCACATCGCGACGCTGAGCCGCAAGGCCCAGGTCACCGAGCGCCGCGCGGTCGAGAAACTGCGCGGGCAGGAGAAGCTGGAGCTGGCGCGTGACCGCGCCCGCAAAGAGATGGATCGTCTGATCGAGAAGTACTCGCCGCCGCGATTCGTCGAGTCGGTGCTGGAGCACCCGTGGACCGATTTCCTGGCGCTGACCTCGCTGCGCTACGGGGTCGACGACGACCACTGGAAGGAAGCGCTGAGCGCGGCCAAGACACTGATCTTCTCGGTGCGCCAGGACCTGACCGAGGAGGTCAAGGCCAAGCTGCGCCAGCGGATCCCCTGGCTCAGGAAAAAGCTGACCGAGGGCCTGAGCCAGGTCGGCTACTTCGAGCAGGACATCGACGTCGTGCTCGGCAACCTCGAGACCTGCCATAGCTGGTCGCTGGCCAAGACCGAGGAGGCGCGTCCGGCGCAGGAGCGAGCGCCGGAGCGAGCGCCGGAGCCGAAACCACGCGAGGCCGAGCCAGCTCCGGCGAAGGCGGCCGCAGCGAGCAAGCCGAAAACCGCGCCGCCGGCCGAGCCCGAAGCGGCGGAGCCTGCCGCAGCCGAACGCCCGCGCGAGCCCGCGCAGGCGAAGGCGGCCGAGCCGCCCACGCCGGTCGAAGAACCAGCGGAGGAGGCCGCGCCACCGGCCCCGGCGGAGCCGACCCACGCCGAGCCGGCCGCCGCCGACAGCGAGTGGGAGGAACTCGACCTCAAGGAAGTTGCGCTCAGCGGGCTGGCCGAGAAGGAGCGCGCCGCGGCCGCGAAGGCCCCGGAGCCGGTGGTGGCGGAGGCGCCCGCGCCGGAGGTGCTGAACCAGCCGATCCCGAAGAGTGGCGCACAAAAGGAAACCGCGATGGGCTCGCTGAAGAAGCGCCGCGCGGAGTTGCCCCCGCTCAACGCCGGTCAAAAGGCGGCGCTGGCCCAGATCCGCCTGCTCGCGTTCGGCACCTGGTTCGAAATCAGGATGGAGGGCCAGGGGCCGTGGGTAAAACGGAAATTGTCGTGGTACAGCCCAATGACGGGAAGGTGCCTGTTCGTCAACAACCGGGGTGCGATGGCCGAAGAAATGAACATGCACGAACTGGCCATCGCGATGGCCGACGGGCGGGCGCGAACCTACGAGCCGCAGACCAAGCCGCTGATCGATCGGGCGTTTCAGAGCATCTTCAAGCACCTGCGCGGACTGGTCGACCGGGTTGCGCCGGCTTGACGCTCCGCCCAGGGAATGCTGTTTCGCGGGTCTGCCCGGAGTAGAATCGGAGTGGGGAACTCAAGTTGAAATTTCTTCAGGCGATAAAGGATGTCATGGCCCAGGAAATCATTACTGAACAACGCCGCCTAGACCGCAAGACGCTGCGGCCGCCGGTTCAGGTGCTCGACGCGATGACCGGCGACCGGCTGGGACAGATCGGCAACATCTCGAGCCAGGGCTTGATGATCATCAGCCCCGACCCGATCGGAGAGGGACTGCTGTTCCAGCTCAATTTCTCGCTGCCGTTCGATGACGGAAAGCAGCGCGCGTTCACGGTCGGGGCCCACTGCCTGTGGTGCTCCGAGGCCGAGTCCACCGGCACCCACTGGGCCGGCTTCGAGATCATGGACATCGCCGAGGATGATGCCGCGCTGCTGGAAGACGCGGTAGACCGGCTGTGAGCGCCGCGGCCGCGGCCGATCCCGATCAAGCGATCGCGGAGGCCTACCGGCGTCACGTCGAGATCGTCGGGGATCACACCCGCGCCGCGCTGGAGGACGCCGGTCTCGACGGGCTCGCCGTTTTCGCCGGGCGCGAGCGGATGCGCTTTCTCGACGATCGCCCGCACCCGTTTCCGCCCAATCCCCATTTCCTATGGTGGGCACCGCTCACCCATCATCCGGACTGCTGGATCTACTTCGAGCCGGGTTCGCGCCCGCGCCTGATCTTCGTCCAGCCCGAGGACTACTGGCACTCCCCGCCGCGGGATCCGGAAGGCTTCTGGTGCGATTCGTTCGAAATCCGGGTGGTCCGCGACGCGCGCGACGCGCGCGGTGAGTTGCCCGAGCGCCTGTCCGGGGTCGGCGTCGTCGGCGAACCCGACCTGACGCCCGACTGGGGCTTCGGCGCGGTCAACCCGCCGAAGCTGATCGACTACCTCCACTGGCAGCGGGCGAAAAAGAGCGACTACGAGTTGCACTGCATGCGCCGGGCCTCTCGACGCGCGGTCGCCGGCCACCGTGCCGCGGAACGCGCATTCCGCGACGGCCGCTCCGAATACGAGGTGAACATGGCCTACCTGAGCGCGGTCGAGGCCAGCGACGAGGAGCAGCCCTATCACAATATCGTCGCACTCAACGAGCACGCCGCGGTGCTCCACTACCAGCACCGCGAGCGCCAGGCGCCGCCACACCACCGGTCGCTGCTGATCGACGCCGGCGCGAGCCACTCGGGCTACGCCAGTGACGTGACCCGGACCTACGCTGCCGAGGAGGGCGAGTTCGCCGCGCTGATCGCGGCCCTGGACCTGCGCCAGCAGGTGCTGGCCGGCAAGGCCCGCGCCGGGGTGGGATTCGCGGAGCTGCACCAGGAGGCCCATCGCGGGATTGCCGAGGTCCTGGCCGAACTCGAGATCGCGCGCGGGTCGCCCGAGGCCCTGGTCGAGAGCGGGGTCACGACGACCTTCCTGCCCCACGGGCTGGGCCATTTCCTGGGACTGCAGGTACACGACGTCGGTGGCCACCAGGCGGGCCCGGAGGGCGGCACCGCGTCGCCGCCGGAAGCGCACCCACATCTGCGCCTGACCCGGACGCTGGAGCCGGGCCACGTGGTCACGATCGAGCCGGGCCTCTATTTCATCGACTCGCTGCTTCAGCGGCTGCGCGCCGGCCCGCACCAGAACCGGGTCGACTGGGATGCGATCGAGCGGCTGCGCCCCTTCGGCGGAGTTCGGATCGAGGACGACGTCGCGGTGACGGCCGGCGAACCCGAAAACCTGACCCGCGACGCGTTCGCCGCCGGCTAGCTACGCGGCCGCGCTGGCCTGCTCCGCGGCGGCGATCAGGGCCGCGCCCTGGTCGGCGCTCAGGATCCCCGACCGCACCAACGCTTCCACCTGGTTGATGAACGCCTGGATCTGGTTGATTGCGGCCCGTGTCTGGCCGCGCGCCAGCTTCGCCCTCGCGCCCTCGAGCTTGACCTTGAGCGCGTTGCCCTGGCCGCCGTTGAGCACGCCAGCGGCGACCAGCGCGTCGACGTCCGCGATCAGCAGCCCCAGTTGGGCGTCCGCCGGGCGGGTCGCCAGGAACACCGCCGCGGTGCGCGCCGGCACGCCAAAGGTGCCGGTGGCCGAGTCCGCCGTTGCGCCGCGCACGACCGGGTCGGTCGACGCCGCGAGCACCGGGTGCAGACCCAAGTTCAGACCGGCCGCCGGGGCCAGCTCGAACGCAACCGCCTCATCGCGCGCGTTGATCAGCGTCACGACGAGTTCGGTGGCGCGGTCGATCGCGCCTTCGTCGTCGGCGATCGTCATCACGATCAGGCCCGGCACCTGGCCGGGGCCGGTGTTGTGGAATCCGACCCGCGCCTTGACCCCATCGGCCGTCGGCAGCCGGAACAGCGGGCTCGACTTGCGAATCCGCAGGAACTCCCGGAACCGCGCCGCGGCAGCCATCACGTCGCCGCTCGCCGGAGCCAGCGCCGGATTGGCCAGCAGCGGCTGCATGATCGGCCAGTTGTCCTGGTTCTTGTCGGCCACCGGTAACCCGCGCCCCCAGTTGGTGGTCAGGCCGGACCAGTCGAGCGCGTTGAACCAGTCGCCGGAGTTGAAGCTGTCGCGGTCCATCGACTTGGAGCGCAGCAGGTCCTGGCCGGCGTGGAAGAACGGAATGCCCTGCCCCAGCATCACGATCGCGTTGGCCAGGGTCTGGATCCGCACCCGGTCGGCCATCGGGGTAGCGACCGGGGCCTTGAGCTGGGTTGCGTCGAACAGCGTCTCGTTGTCGTGCGCGGCGACATACTTGATGTTCTCCTGCGGATCGGCGGTGTAGCCGGCGGCCTGCCCGAAGTAATCCACCTGGTCGGCGCGCACCAGGTTGCCGCTGGCATCCACGAGCATGAAATCGACCAGGTCTCCCGCCAGCCCGATGCGGATCCAGTCCGAGATGTGCCTGAGTTCCCCGGTCTGGTCGCCGCTGCCGTTTTCCCACGCGCTCTGGTCGTAACCCAGGCCGTTGACGAAGCCCTGCTCGCGCAGATCGCTGAACGGGTTGCCGCCGCGCACGCCATCGCGCAGGCGGTCGCTGAAGGTGCCGATGCCGGTGCCGGCCATGTTGCGCTGGGTGGCTTGTACGAAGCGCGCGTTGTTGGCGACCTCGCCGAAATTCCAGCCCTCGCCATAGACGTAGATCTCCGAGCCCTTTACCCCGTCGGCGGCCGGGGTCAGCGCGTCCAGCGCGGCGCGCAGCTTCAGCATGTTGGCCTTCGAGTGGTGCCCCATCAGGTCGAACCGAAAACCGTCGACCTTGTATTCCCTGGCCCAGGTCACGACCGAGTCGATCAGAAGCTTCTCCATCATCGCGTGCTCGGAGGCGGTGTTGGGGCAGCACGACGAGGTCTCGATCGCGCCGGACGGGCTCAGTCGGTGGTAATAGCCCGGGACCGCGCGGTCGAGGACCGCTTTTGCGTTCTGGCCGGCCGCGTTGGTGTGGTTGTAGACGACGTCCATGACCACCCGCAGCCCGGCTGCGTTGAGCGCCTTGACCATCTGCCGGAAATCGACGATCCGGCCGGGGCCGTCCGGATCGACCGCGTAGCTTCCCTCCGGCACCGTGTAGTGCCACGGGTCGTAGCCCCAGTTGAAGCCGTCCTGATCGGCGGTCGCCGCGATGATGGCCTGCTGCTGATCGGAGTCCGGTGGATAGGTCGCCAGCACGGCCGGGTCCGGATTGATCTGGTCGGCGCGGTCCTCGGGGATCGTCGCCACGTCGAAGCTCGGCAGCAGGTGCACGTGGGTGAGTCCCGCGCCGGCCAGCGCGGCCAGGTGGCTCATCCCGGCGGAACCGGCCTCGCCAAACGCCGCAAAGGTGCCGCGCCTGGCCGCCGGCACGCCGTGATCGGCGATCGAGAAATCGCGCACGTGAAGCTCATAGATCACGATGTCCTCGGGCGCGGCCAGCTCGGGCTTGACGACGACGTCCCAGCCCGCCGGCTTCAGATCGGAATCGGTCAGGTTCACGATCTGGCTGCGCTGGCTGTCGGTCGACAGGCTCAGCGAGTACGGGTCGGTGATCCGGTTGTGCTCGACCTGGCCGGTCGAATGGACGTAAACCTCGACGTCGAAGCGGTAGAACTTGCGGTCCCAGCCGGCGTTGCCGGTCGCGCTCCAGACCCCGGTCGCGGGATCCAGGGCCATCGCCACCGCGGTGGCGGGGGTCGCCGGGTGCGAGTCGTCGTACTGTTCCAGGGTCACCGCGCGCGCGGTCGGCGCCCACAGCCCGACCGAAGGCACTCCACCGGC
>JBFJNB010000040.1:0-10772 GCA_041633655.1 Lysobacterales bacterium
CAGGTCAATTTCTCCGGCGGAGTGCCGACGGTGTGGCTGGCGGTGGTCGCCTACCTGGATCAGACGGGTGAGTCGATCGCGCCGCTGACCCGGGTGGTCTGCGGCGGGGCGGCGCCGCCGCTGAAGCTGATTCAGGATCTCGAGCGCCACGGGGTGGCCCTGAGCGTGGCCTGGGGAATGACCGAGATGAGCCCGCTGGGCACCTATAACACGCCCAAGCCCGAGACCGCGGACCTGACCGGTGCCGACCGCGATCGGGTGCGGATCAAGGCGGGCCGCGCGGTCTACGGGGTCGAACTCAAGATCACCGACGACGAAAACCGGGAACTGCCGTGGGACGACGTCGCGTTCGGCGCGCTGAAGGTGCGCGGGCCGTGGGTCTGCCGCGGCTATTTCAAGACCGACCGAAGCGACGTGCACCAGGCCGACGGCTGGTTCGACACCGGGGATGTGGCCAGCATCGACCCCGAGGGCTACATGCGCATCACCGACCGCACCAAGGACGTGATCAAGTCCGGCGGCGAATGGATCAGCTCGATCGATCTGGAGAACGCCGCGATGGCGCATCCGGGCGTGGCCGAGGCCGCCGCGATCGGGCTGCCGCACCCGAAGTGGTCCGAGCGTCCGCTGCTGATCGTGGTCAGCAAGCCCAAGGCCGACATCTCGAAAGAAGAACTGCGCGAGTTCCTGACCGACAAGGTGGCCAAGTGGTGGCTGCCGGACGACATCGAGTTCGTCGACGAACTCCCGCACACCGCTACCGGCAAGATCAGCAAGCTGACCCTGCGCCAGCGCTTCGCCGACTACCAATGGGGTGGGTCAGACGCTTAAGAAAGGGGAGTCAGTCGTCCCTCTTTTTCAGGGACACCGACGCGACCCGGTGGCGGTCCATCTTCAAGACCTGGAACACGCCGGCGGTGGACTCGATCTCGTCGCCGGCGACCGGGATCCGCTGCAGCTTCCTCATCAGGTAGCCGGCCACGGTCTGTGAGTCCCCGGCATCGTAGAGTTGCAGGCCCGTCGTGGCCTCGAATTCGCTCAACGGGCAATGCCCGGCTACTTTCCAGTCATCGCCCGAATCCTCGATCAGCGCCTTCGGGGTGGCGATGTCCCACTCGTCTTCTATTTCGCCGACGATCTCTTCCAGCAGGTCCTCCAGGGTAACGATCCCGGTGTAGGCGCCATAGTCGTCGACCACCACGGCCAGGTGAATGCGTTCGGTGCGCATGCGCTCGAACAACTGATCGATCTTCGCGCTGGCCGGAACCATGAACGGGTCCCGGAGGGCCGAGGTGAGCAGGGTTTCGAAATCGCCGCCTTCGGACAGAGCCATCCTCACCAGATCCTTGACCATCAGGAAGCCGATCACCTCGCCGCGCTCTTTTGAGCGTACCGGGAAGCGCGAATGGGGAACATCGATGACCAGCCGGCGGTTGACCTCGATCGGTTTGCGCAGGTCGATTACCTGAACCTGGTCCCATGGCACCATGACGTCGCGAACGACGCGGTCGTCGAACGCGAACACCTTACGGATGATCTCGGCGGTATCCGATTCCAACTCACCATGGGCGGCCGACTTCTCGACCAGGCTGCTGATTTCATCCTCGGACAGGATCTCGTAATGCGGCAGATCAGGGATCCGCATCAGCTTGAGGATCCCGGCGTTGGCCTTGTTCAACAGCCAGTTCAGCGGGTAGCTGAACCAGTAGAAGATCTCGAGCGGCCACGCGCACCACAGCGACACCGGCTCGGGCTTGCGGATCGCGAACGTCTTGGGAACCTGTTCACCGACGGTGATGTGCAGCGACGAAAACAGGATAAAGCCGGTCAGAAAAGAAATCGTGTGGATGTTGTCTGGCGGCATGCCGAAGGAGGTGAATACCGGCGCGAGCACCGCCTCGACCGCGGGTTCGCCGACCCAGCCCAGGCCCAGCGAGGCCATCGTGATCCCGAGTTGGCAGGCCGCGAGATAGGCATCCAGGTTGGAGTGGATCCGCACCGTCAGCTTGCCGCCGAGCCGACCCTCGAGGGCGGCCTGGTCGAGCTGGAAACGGCGCACCTTCACCAGCGCGAACTCGGCGGCGACGAAGAACGCGTTGGCGGCGAGCAGCGCCACGATGACTAGCAGCGTGGTCAGCATGAGCGGTTATTCCGGGCGGCGCTTGAGCCGACCCCAGAGCCAGCCCGCGGCGAAGCCGGCGCCCAGCAAGACCACCACCAGGACCGCGCGCGACATCGACAGATCCCATAACAGGAAGCGCACGCTGACCACCTCGGTGTTCTGGATCACGAACGCGATCGCGAGCAGCGCGATCAGGACACTGACTATCAAGCGGATTTTGGACATGATTCGGGATCGCTGGCCGACAAAGCCGCGTAGTGTAGCCGAAAAGCAATCGAAACTGGGTCCAGGGCGCTCCCCGGCCCGCGACTCGGCTAGCCCGCAACGAACTTGAGCAGGTCGCCGAAACCCCAGACCAGCGTGCCGGTCACCAGCAGCGAGCCCTCCAGCACCCCGAAGCTGAATCCAAGGCGGTCGCTGTGGGCGGCTACGCGTTTGTCGAAGCGATCGTTCACCTCGGCCAGGCGCGCGGTTCGCTTTTCCTCGTCGCGCCGGTAGCGGTAGCGCGCCCGCGAAAGCGCCAGCCGGCGGCGGAACTCCAGCGCCCGGCGCACCAGTCGAACCTCGAGCATCCCGCCGACGCCGGACCAGATCCCGAGGACCACGACCAGACAACCGGCACGCGCCAGCCAGTTGCGGTCGAGTACCTCAATGAGCGACAGCCACACGCCCAAGGCCAGCAGCGCGGCGGCGAGCGCCCACAGGATCAAGGCGTGGGTTAGGGTACGAGTGCGGTTCATCGCGGCGGTTGGGTAAATTCTCTTGACGCGACCGGGGATGGCGCCCGAAAGTGTAGGCCGCGCACTAGGATACGGAAAATGAACGAACTGTGGAACATGTCGTTGCTGCCCCTGGCCGGTGGCGGCTCGCTGACCGTGGGCCAACTGGTCTACGCGCTTCTGACCGTCGGGCTTGGGGTTTTCCTGAGCTCGCTGCTCGCGCGCGTCACCCATCGGCGTCTGGTTGCCCGCCGGGTGACCCCAGACGCGGCTCAGATGATGCAGCGGGTGGTGTTCTACGTGGGTCTTTTGATCGTCGCGGTAACCACCTTGAGCCTGCTGCACATCCCGCTGACCGCGTTCGCATTTCTGTCCGGCGCGGTCGCGATCGGCTTCGGCTTCGGGGCCCAGAACATCATCAACAACTTCATCAGCGGGTGGATCCTGATGTCGAGCCGCCCGGTGCGGATCGGCGATTTCGTCGAGGTCGAGGACACCAGGGGGGTGATCGAGCGGATCTCCAACCGATCCACCCAGATCCGGCGCACCGACGGCGCCCACCTGCTGGTGCCCAACAGCCTGATGCTGGAGCGCACCGTGACCAACTGGTCGCTGATCGACCGCGACATCCGGACCACGGTGCGGGTCGGGGTCACCTACGGGTCGCCGGTGGAGCGGGTGCGCGAACTGCTGCTGGCAGCCGCGGCCGAGCACGCCGGGGTGCTGCCCGAGCCCAAGCCGTTCGTCGCGTTCGAGGACTTTGGCGACAACGCGCTGGTGTTCGATCTGTACTTCTGGTCCCAGGTCACCCGGGAAACCGAGATCCGGCTGATCCGCAGCGATCTCAGGTTCCGGATCGACGCAATATTCCGCGAGGCGGGCATCGTGATCGCGTTCCCGCAGCGCGATACTCATCTGTTCACGGCGCAGCCGCTGGAAGTCCGCGTGTTGGAGGCCGCGGCCAAGGCCTCGGCGTGAGCGCCTCTGGCGGCGTCCAGGCAGCGGCCGGCATGATTCGCGTGGTCCGGTATCAAGACAACCGGTTCACCCGCGGCGGCGTCGAGCTGATCCGCCAGCCGCCGGCCGACGGCTGGCTGTGGGTGGATCTTTACGGCACCGCGGCAGACGATTTTCGCACGCTGTGGGAACACGTCGGCGACGTTCCGGCACCGGCCCGAGCCGACTTCGAGGATGTCGGCTCCCAGCCTTTGTTCGACCATCACGACGGCGGCGCCAGCGTGTGGTCGCTGAAAGCACTCGGGGCGATCGCCCACTCCATCGACTTCACGCCGATTCCGATCGGCCTCCTGGTCCAGGGTCGGCTGCTGCTGACCCGGCACGGGGACGAATCCAAGAGCATCGACGGAGTCATGGCCGAATTGGAGTCGCTCAAGCCGAAAACCGCGATGGAGGCGGCGCTGGCGGTGTGCCAGCGGGTATTCGACCGGTACCTGCCGATCGTGCGCGGACTCGAGGCTCGGCTGGAGGAGATCGACGACCTGGTGTTCGAGAAGCCGGCCGACAGCTATCTGGCCGAACTGACCAATTACAAGACGCGCCTGCGCCGGATGCGCCGATTCCTGACCTACCACACCCAGACCTTCGCGCAGATGGCCGATCAGCTCGACGAGGAGCTCAATCCGGGCGAGCGCCGCGGTCTCAAGGGGGTCCAGGACTCGGTCGACCGCCTCAACGCACTGTGCGGGACCTTCTACGACATGTGCGGCGACCTGGTCGACGGCTACATTTCGCTGGCGTCCCACCGGATGAACCAGATCATGAAGGTGCTGACGATGGTCACCGTGGTATTCGTGCCGCTCGGCTTCATGGCCGGAATCTACGGAATGAACTTCGAGACCATGCCGGAGCTTTCGTTCAAGTACGCCTATTTCGTGCTGCTGGGAACCATGGGGGTGGTGGCGACCTCTATTCTCTATATCTTCCACCGCAAGCACTGGTTCTGAGCTGAGCTCCGTGATTTCCCGTCTGTCCTCCCGCCGCCGGGTCCTGGCGGCCACGCTGCTGCTGGCGCTCGGCGGTCCGGGCGCGGGCTGGTCGCTGCCGCTGGAGATCCGTGGCCTATCCCGCGAGCTGGAGGAGCAGTTGAAGGCCACCCTGAGCGCGGCTCACTACGCCGACCAGCCGACCCCGGAAACGGTCGAGTATCTGCTGGACAAGATCCCGGACGAGGTCGCCCGCGCGCTGGAACCCTACGGGTATTACGGCCCGACCACCCACGCCGAGGCGCGCCGGCGGGGCGGCAAGACCAGTTTCCGGCTCAAGATCGATCCGGGCCCACCGACCCTGATCGACTCGGTCCGGATCGAGTACCTGGCTGACGGCACGGCGGTTGCAGATCCAGGGGTCGGCCGCGATCGGTTCCCGCTGAAGCCGGGCGATCAGCTCAACCATGCGCGCTACGAGGCCGGCAAGCGAGCGATCGAGGACGCGCTGGCCAACCAGGGTTATCTCGACGCCCGGACCGTGGTCCACCGGGTCGCGGTCCGCCGCCGCGACTCGCGGGCCGACGTCGAACTCACCTGGGAGCTGGGGCCCAAGTCGCATTTCGGGCCGGTCAGCTTCACCGGCAGCCCGTTGAACGACGCGATCATGCGCCGCTACGTGCCGTTCGAGACCGGCGATCCTTTTTCCCGCGACAAGCTGCTGTTACTGACCCAGCGCCTGCTCGACTCCGGCTACTTCGATCGGGTCGAGGTCAAGCCCGACCGCGACCAGGGGCTCGAGGTCCCGGTGCTGGTCGAGATCGTGCCGGCAGCTCGCAGCCGCTATCGCGCCGGACTGTCCTACGGCACCGACTCCGGTCCCGGGGTCGAGGCCGAGTGGCTGCGGCGCTGGCTGAACGCGCGCGGTCACCGCGGCACCCTGCGCACCGAGCTCAGCACCAAGCGGGCGCTGGTCGGCACCGAGTACACGATTCCGCAGCGAGGCTCCTCGGAGTCCTATTATCAGGCCGCGTTGAGCTGGCTGGACGAGGACACCGATTCGTCCGAGAGTACCTCGGTGCGGCTCAGCCTGAGCCGCTTGCGGCCGTGGCGCGACTGGCGGCGGGTCGATACCGTCAGCCTGCTCAGCGAGCGCTCGACCATTGCCGGCAACACCGAGACCAGCCGCTTCGTGCTGCCCTCGGTCAGCCTGTCGCGCAAGCGCGGGGCCGAGAAGCTGATCCCCGAGTCGGGATACGTGCTGCGAGCGACGGTTCGCGCGGCGGCAGAGGCGCTGGCCTCCGAGACCTCGCTGGTGCAGCTCGACCTGGAGGCCAAGAAGATCTTCGCCCTCAGCAGCGCCCAGCGCGTGCTGCTGCGGGCGCGCGCGGCGGCCACCTGGACCGAGGATTTCGACGTGCTTCCGGCGAGCCTGAGGTATTTTGCCGGCGGCGACCGCAGCATCCGCGGCTACGATTTCGAATCCCTCGGCCCGAAGGACGAAAACGGCGAGGTCATCGGCGGGCGCTTTCTGCTGGTCGGCAGCGCCGAGTACGAGCGCACCGTCCGCGGCAACTGGCGGGCGGCGACGTTCTTGGACTTCGGCAACGCGTTTTCCCGCGGCGGCGGGGAGCTGGAGGCCGGCGCGGGGGTCGGGCTGCGTTACGCCACCCCGATCGGCCTGATCCGGCTGGACCTCGCTTTTCCGGTCACCGAGTCCGGCGCCAATCCCCGCGTACACCTGGTCGTGGGACCCGATTTGTGAGACGCAAGCTGCTGCTTTGGACCGCCGCCATCGGCGGGCTGCTGGTGCTGGCGCTGGCGCTGCTGCTCGGCACCGCGCCGGGTTTGAGGGCGACGCTCAAACTGGCCGAGCAGTGGCTGCCCGGAAGGCTCGTGATCGAATCGGCCGAAGGGCGACTGATTGGACCGATGCACCTGCGCGGGGTGCGCTTCGTCTCGCCCGAGGTGGAACTGACGCTGGCGGACCTGCGGCTCGACTGGCGCCCGCTGGCGCTGGTGACCGGCACGCTGGAGCTCGCCGAGTTGACCGCGGCCGACGTGGAGCTCCGGTTGCCGGCGTCGGAGCGACCCGCGGCCGAGCCGGCGCGGGATCTGCCGGCGCTGGCCACCGACTGGGAGGTGCGCCTGGAGCAGGGGCGGGTCGAACGGTTGTCGATCGTGACAGGCGCGGGGACGCAGTACGCGCTCGATCGCATCGACGCGAACGCGGAACTGGCCGGCGGGATCGTCACTGCCGACGTCGCCGTTGCCGAGGCGCGTGGCACGCTGGCCGCGGTCGGTCGCATCGAGACCCGCACCCGCTATCGCCACCGGCTGGTGCTCGACTACCAGGACCCGGCCGGAACGGCGGCGGTCCAGGTTCGCTCCGAGGGCAACCTCGAAACGTTGAGGCTGGCCGTCGAGGCGCCGGCCTGGGACCTGAGCCTGAACGCCACGATCGACGATCCGCTCGATGAGCTTCAATGGCGGGCCGAGGGCTCGGGCCGTGTCCCCGGGGTCGAGCGCATCGCCGCCAGTGGCAGCGGCAGCCTGCGCGACGCGATCCTCGACCTCGAGGTGGCCGCTTACGGGTACAACCTCCGGGCCGAGCCCCTGGAGCTGGCGTGGGACGCCGAGCGCGTGACCCTGCGGCGGGGCCTGGTGCGGATTCCCGGCGTGGCCCCGCGGATCGATGCGCGCGGTGCGCTGGAGCTGGCCACCGAGCCGCGTTTCGAGGTCTCGCTGGACGCGATCCTGGATCCCGCGCATCCGGCGCTCGGGGGGCACGTGGAGGCGGCGCGCACGACCCTGACCCTGGCCGGCACCGCGGAGCGCGCGCGCCTCGAGGGAAATGCCGCGGTGACCACCGCGGGTGGGGAATGGCTACTGGATTTCGATGCCGACGCCGACCCGGGGGGGCTCGATCCGCTGCGCCTGAGCGCGCGCGGCGCCCCCGGGGAGCTCGAGCTGAGCGGCGCGCTGTCCTGGAGCGACGGCTTTGCCTGGAATGCCGAGGTTGGCGGCCGGGGCCTGGACCCGGGGGTGATCTGGCCCGATTGGCCGGCCGATCTGGAGCTGGCCGGGCGCACCGCCGGTCGGATCGATGCCGCGCCCGAAGCGAGCCTGGAACTGGAGCGCATCGCCGGCACGCTGCGCGGCTATCCGCTGGCCGGCAGCGCCGCCGGGCGCTGGTCCGCGGACGGCTTCGATTCGCTCCTCGCCGATCTCAGCATTGGCGAGAACCGGATCGAGGCCGACGGTGAATGGGCCGGGGCGCGGCGCGCCCGCGCGCGGGTGCGGATCGTCGACTTGGGGCAACTGCTGCCCGGAACCGCCGGATCGGTGGAGGCCACCGTCGATCTGGGCGATGGGGCCGGCGGCCTGGCGATGCAGGCCACGGGCAGCGGTGGAGGCCTCGCCTGGGATCAGTTCCGGGTCGAAGAGCTCGAATTCAGCGCAAACGCGACAGCGCTGGTCACCGCGTTGGGCGCCGCCGCGGTCGACCTGAGCGGGTTCACCTACGGCGGTGCCCGGATCGATCGGATCGGGCTGCGCGCATCCGGGCCGTGGGAAGGGCTGGGTCTGGACGTCGACCTGGTCGCCGGGGACTTGGGCGAGCTGACGGCCGGCGCCATCGTGGACGCAACTGGGCTCGCACGCTCCGGGCGGATCGAGCGGCTCGACTGGAACTCGACCGAGTACGGGACCTGGCGATTGCGCCAGAGCGCGAACTACCGCATCGAGGATGGGCAAGTGGTGCTCGAGACGCTGTGCCTGGACCACCGACCGGGGCTGGTCTGCGCTTCGGCCCGGCCCGGAGCCGACGGCCTCGAATGGGCGCTCAAGGTCCAGTCGCTGCCGGCGGAGCTGGCGCAGGTGCCGCTGTCGATTGCGATCGATCGCCCGCTGCGCCTGTCCGGCGCGGTCTCGGGTGAGGTGGAGGCGCGCCTGACTGCCGCCGGGTTGGCGCGCATGAGCGCGTCGATCGAGGCGCGCGAGATGGTGCTGTCGCTGGATTTCGGCGCGGGCTGGCAGGCGCTGCCGCTCGGAGAGGTGCGCGTTCTTGCGGACGGGGACTGGGACGGTCTGGAGGCCTCGGCGAGTACCGATTCGGAGCTTTTCGCCGCGACCGTGGCGGCGACTCTGAAAGGCCGACCGGGAGCCGAGGATGCGACCCTCGACGCCCGCCTCGAGGCGCGGGTGCCGGACCTGTCGGTGGTCGGCGGTTTCGTGCGCATACCGGTCACGCTGGGCGGCAGCGGACAGGCCGATCTGAGCCTCATCGGACCGGCAAGCGATCCGGTCCTGAGCGGCCGGTTTACGCTTGCGGACGCGGCCTTCGAGGCGGCCGAATACGGGAGCCGCTGGCGCGACGGGCGGCTCGAGGCGGTCCTCGAAGGCGACGGGAAGCTGCGTCTCGAAGGCCGCATCGAGGCCGAGCAGGGCGCGGTCGAAATCCAGGGCCGTGCCGATTACAGGAGCGGGGAAGCACGGTTGGAGCTGAAGGGCGAGGCGGTCCGCGTGGCCAATACGCCGGAGCTCAAGTTGGAGCTGTCCCCCGATCTCAAGTTCAGCGCGGATCGGTCCGGTTACCGGCTCAAAGGAACGGTGGACGTCGTCACCGCGATCATCGAGGAGATCGAGGCCCGCCAGGCGCTTGCCGCCTCGCCCGACGTGGTCGTGGTCGATGAGGCGCGCACCGAAGACGCGCCAGAGGAGCTGCCGCTGACCACGGATCTCCGGGTCCGGTTTCGCAACCCGGCCGCGCTGACCGGCTACGGCATGGATGCCGAGCTGAGCGGGGAACTCAGGGTCGTCGACGCCCCCGGCGAGCCGGTGCTCGCCACCGGGGAACTGCGGGTCGGCGGCTCGTACCAGGCCTACGGCCAGGACCTGACCATCGAGGAGGGTCGCTTGATCTACGCGCAGACTCCGCTGGACAACCCGAGCATTCGCGCCGACGCGTATCGCGCGGTGGGCGAGGTCAAGGCCGGGGTGCGGATCAGCGGGCGCGCCGCGGAGCCTCAGCTTTCGTTGTACTCGAGCCCGCCGATGCCGGACAACGAGATCCTGTCCTACCTGATCCTGGGCCGACCGAGCGGCGGCGCGGGCGACCTCGACGGCAGCGCGATGGTCACCAACGCGGCGCTGCAGTTGGGATTGAGTCAGGGCAACAACGTGGTCGGGCAGGTGGGCAGCAAGCTCGGGTTCGATCACTTGAGCATCAATGTGGACGACGAGTTCGGCGGCGCCGCGGTGTCGATCGGGCGCTACCTGTCGCCGCGGCTGTACCTGAGCTATTCGACCGGCCTGGTCCAGGCGGTCGATCTGCTCCGGTTCGAGTACCGGCTTGGTCGCAAGTGGTCGATCCAGTCCGAAATCGGCCTCCAAACCCGAGCCACGGTGAGTTACGAACTGGAGACCGGTAAACCGAAAGAGGCGGCCAGTTTGGAGCTCGAACGAAAGTGAGGGCCGGCCACCCGCGAAAGGCTGGGAAATGCCGCGGCAGTCGCAGTTCTAGGACGGCCCTGGCCTGCTTGGGCATGCGGGAAAAGGTGGAGTTGGTAGCATAATGGCCCGATCGGTTGATTTGCCGCTGAGGTTTCGATGCTGGGATTGTTGAGTCAGGGGCACTACGCGCTGTTCGTGCTGATCCTCGCGGCGATCGTGTTTTCGCTGACGCTGCACGAGTTCGGCCACGCCTGGATGGCGAAGAAGCTCGGCGACGAGACCGCGGAGCGGGCCGGGCGGCTGACCCTGAACCCGGTCGCGCACATCGATCCGCTGGGACTGGCGATGGTGGTGATGGTCGGTTTCGGCTACGCGCGTCCGGTGCCGACGGATCCACGCAAGTTCTCCGCCGTGTGGGCCGATCTGTGCGTCGCCGCCGCCGGTCCAGGCATGAACCTGCTGCTCGCGATCGTCACCATCAACGTCTACCTGCTGGGGCTGCAGTGGGGCGTGGAGTCGTTCGAGACGCGCGGC
>JBFJNB010000041.1:0-10703 GCA_041633655.1 Lysobacterales bacterium
CCGCTGGCGGCCACCCGCACGAGTTCGCCCCCGGGCGCGACCACCCGCAGCGCCGGGATCGCCAAGGCGGCCTGCTCGGCATCGAGTTCGAAAAACTCGTCCACCGCCACCGGCAGCGGAGATTCGCACCCGGCGGGCAACGGGGCGAACGCGCTTGAAAGCCGCCGGTCGCAGTAGAGGAAATCGGCCGGCGTGAACGCAACTTCGAGCTCGCGCTCGGCGCCGTCGGCCGAGCGATAGCGCAGCGCCTCGCGCGGCCACGTGGCCGGATCGGCCGGGTCCAGCAGCGCGATGCGTTCGGCCTGGGTCGCGCCAGCGCCGGGATCGAACTGGAACGCCGGAAACGCGCGGCAATCGGCCGCCGCCGCCGCGTCCAGATACGGGGGCAGCCGGGAATGCGCGCCGGCGCCGGTGTAGATCACGAGCAGCGCCGGCCCCGGATAATCGAGCCCGGTGCGGAATCCGGACGCGAGCAGGTCCGGGCGCGACACCGGGCATTGCAGCACGAACACGTCGTTGAGCCCCAGCGCCAGCAGCGCCAGCCGCGCCTCCCAGGGCGGCGCGCGGGAAACCTCCGCGCCGACCAGATCATCCAGCGCGAGCACGACCTTGAGCGGCCGGCCGCCGGCCAGCAGCTTGAGCAGCGCCTGGGCGTTGCCGTCGGCGAGCCCGGCCTGCGTCAGAAGCAGCACCGGCGGCGGTCCGGCGTTCAGTTCCTCGACGCTCAGGTCGTTCACCGCGAACGCCTCGAAGCGGCGGTCGTGGACGTCGGGACGGTAACGATTGGCGATTTCGAGCTCGGCCACGCGCGCCGCGCGGGCCAGGTCGACCATCGCTGCGAGGCGGCGACGCTGCGAGGCGGCCGCGGTCTCGCAGTCGTCCTCCAGCGCGGTCAGTGGAAACGGCAGCCCCGCCTCGCCCGCCGGCGCCAGCGCGTCGGGCTCAAACAGCGGGCGCAGAGTGCGCAGCGTCGCCAGCGTGCGTTCGATGCGCTGGCGCCGCGCCCCCGGCAAGGGCTCGGCCAGATGCGCCCGGTCCAGCAGGTCGGACATCTTGTCGAAATCCATCTCGGCGTCGGCCGGCTCGCCGACCGTCCCGCGCAGATGATCGGAGCTGCGCCCCTCGCGCGAGTGGTCGAAATCGGCGCGCAGCACGTTCTCGAGCCCGACGATCAGCGGATCGAACCGCTCGCGCCAGCGGGCGCTGTGCTCCGGCCACCAGGCGGCCAGGGTCGCCGCGAACAGTCGCCGCGGCACCGCGGCGCCGCAGGCCGTAAGCTCACCGTCGATCGCGAGCGCGTCGCGGGCCGCGGCCAGGTTCTGCTCCAATGCTCCGCGCTTGTCGGCCTTCGAAGCGGCGATCAGGCCGGCCGCGGCGCGCTGCCACAGCGCACTCAGCCTTTCTCCCGGCCGCTCTTCCGACAGCACCCGCAACTGCGCCTCGAGCCGGTACAGATGCCTTCTGAGGCGCTCGCCGGCGTCACCGTCGCCGCCGAGTTCGTCGATGACCCGGTCGATCAGCGCGGTCAGCGCGACCGCCGGCTCCGGGCCGCCGGCCTCGGCCAGGCACAGCGGGTACGGATGGCGGACCCGGGTCAGCTCGCGGTACGGATCGAGCAGCGCCGGCCAGCCCTCGGTCGGTGGCGCGTCGGATTGGCCGCGGCGGTAGAAGCGCTCCAGTTCGCGCGCGAGCGCGGCGGCGTCGACCGGCGCGGCCGGTTCCGGCGCGGCGGGCTCGAACGGCAGCCGGTCGGCTCCCGCCGCGGCCGGGGTCACCGCCGCCCGGGTCGCGCCGGCGGCATCGAGCGACTCCGCCTGGGTCTCGGGAGCGGACTTGCCCTCGGGCCGGAGCATGTCATGCCCTGGATTCGGTCGGACTCGGGCCGGAACCGCCGACGGGCTCGAACCCGAAGCGGTCGAAAGCCCGGTCCAGGACCGCCCGCGTGTGCTCCGGCTGGTGCATCCGCCGGGGCTTGCGCAGGTCCTCGTAGCAGGGGATTTCGGGATTGCGATAAAGGATGCCGACCGGTACCTGGTCTTCCATTCCGGCCAGCTCGCGCGCCCGGTTCAGGTCGTTAACGTCGTGCGCCTGGACGTTCTTGTACACCCGCGCGGTGGCCTCGCCCAGCTCCATTCCTTCCGAGGTCAGTACCAGCAGGTTGTCCGGGCTGGACAAAAGCTTGGTGTAGAAATCGGGCATGAAGTGGGGACAGCGCTGGAGGATGCGGATGAACGAGAAGCCGCGGTGGCGGAACGCCTCGCGCAGCACCTGGTACATCAGGTCGGGGACCCACTCGACGACCTGGGCGACGAACGACGCGTTGGTCACCCCCAGCGTCACCGTCAGCGGGTTGAGCGCCTTCAGGTAAGCCCCGTACGGCGTGGTCGCGGTGCGCACCCCCGAGGGCGTGGTCGGCGAGGCCTGGTTCTTGGTCAGCCCGTAGATGTTGTTGTCGTGCAGCACCGCGATCATGTTCATGTTCATGCGCAGCGAGTGGATCCAGTGGGCGGTGCCGATACTGCAGCAGTCGCCGTCGCCCATGTTCACGAACACGTTGAGATCGGGGCGGCGGATCTTGATCCCCTGGGCGGTCGGCAGCGCGCGCCCGTGCAGGCCGTGGAACCCGTAGGTGTTCATGTAGTGCGGGAAGCGCGCGGCGCAGCCGATCCCGGACACGAACACGGTTTTCTCCGGCGGCAACTGCTCGTCGCGGCACAGCCGCTGGGTCGCGGCCAGGATGCCGTTGTCGCCGCAGCCCGGGCACCAGCGGGCGACCCGGCCCTGGTAGTCCTCCAGTTCGTGGTATTCCTCGTCCGGATTGAGCACGCAGGCGATCTTGAGTCCAAACATCGGTGTCTACCCTATTTCGGTTCCAGCCGTTCCCGGATCACGGCCTCGATGGTGCCCGGCTTCAGCGGCTCGCCGCGCACCACCGACCAGCAGTCGACGTCGACCAGGTAGCGCGCGCGCAGAAGCCACGCCAGCGACGCGTAGCGGCGGTTGTCCTCGTCGATCAGTTCGTCTTCGAGCTGGTCGGAGTAGTTGATCTCGACCGTCAGCACCCGCTGGAAGCGGCCCAGGATCTCGCGGATGCCGGAGGCCATCGGCTGCAGGAACTTCAGATGCAGCGACGAGACGTCCAGGCCGTCGCGGCGGGCGCGGGTCACCGCTTCTTCGATCGCGCCCCGGGTGCTGCCCCAGCCGACCACCAGCAGGTCGCCCTCGGGATCGCCGAACGGCACCGGCGGCTTCAGGGTCTTCTGGAACGCGGCCAGCTTCAGGCTGCGGTGGCGGCACCCCTCCTGGTTGACCTCGGGAGCGTAGGCGACCCCGCCCTGGCGGGTGTGGGCCAGCCCGGTCAGCGTGTAGATCCCGCCGGGCTGGCCCGGAATCGGGCGCGGCGACAGGCCCGAGACCGGGTCCCAGTCGAACGGCGGGCGCTTGCCCTCGATCGGGCTCTGGTCGAGCGGCGGCGCCAGCCAGTCCTCGTTGAACCGCGGCCGCTTGAAGGCCTGCTGGCCGGTGGCCAGGTTGGCGTCCGAGAGCACCACCACCAGCGTGCGGAAGGTCTCGGCGATCTTGCGCGCGGTGATCATCGAATAGAAGCAGTCCTCGATCGTCGCCGGCGCCATCACGATCTTGGGCGCATCCCCGGGGGTGCCGTAGATCGCGGCCAGCAGGTCGCCCTGCTCGACCTTGGTCGGCAGCCCGGTGCTCGGACCGCCGCGCTGCACGTCCAGCAGCACCAGTGGGATCTCGCCCATCACCGAAAGCGCCATCAGCTCGGTCTTGAGCGCCATCCCGGGACCGGAAGTGATCGTGACCGCGCACTTGCCGGCGTACGAGGCCCCGATCGCGAACGCGCACGCGGCGATCTCGTCCTCGGCCTGGTGCAGCACGCCCCCGACCTCGTCGAAGATCTCGCTCAGGTAGTGCGACGCGGAGGTGGCCGGGGTGATCGGGTACATCGCGCACACGTCCATCCCGGCCGCGACGATGCCCAGCGCCGCGGCGGTATTGCCGTTCATCACGACCTGGGCCTCGGTCACCGGGTGGGCCGCGATCTCGAACCGGAAGTGGAGGTTTTCCGCGGCCCAGGCGTAGCCGGCGTCGAACAGATCGAGATTCGAGCGGGTGATCTTCTCGCCCTTGCGCTTGAACTTCAGCTCGATGCTCTCGCGCGCAAGATCGGCGTCCCGGGAATACACCTGGCACAGCATCCCCAGCACGAACATGTTCTTGCCGCGCTGCGGATTCTCGACCAGCTTGCGGCACTCTTCTTCCAGCGGGACTTCGATCAGCCGGTAGCCGGCCTCGCGCAGCTCCCCGACCACTTTCGCATACGCGTCCGCGATCGGCTGGTCCGGACTCGACCCCCACTTGCTCTCCAGCAGGATGATCGCCCCGGGCTTGAACTCGCCGGCGGCCAGCCGGCCGATCAGGACCTGCTCGTTGAAAGCCACCACCAGGTCGGCCGCGTCGCCGGCATTGGTGACCGTACTGGCGGCCAGCCGGATGCGGTTGCCGCTGGCGCCCTCGACGCTGCGCGCGGGCGGCTCGATCTCGGCCGGGATGATCTCGACCGTCCACACCCCGTTGCCCATCTTGGCCGACACCGTACCGAAGGCCTGGCCCGCGGTCTGGGCGCCCTCGCCGGAGTCCGAGATGATCTCGACGATGTGCTCTTCGACCGCGAGCGCCCGAGCGCCGCGGTCCGCGTCACGGTCCGCTACCAGGCTGAGCGTTTGCGTGTCCACCGAAACCGGGTTCCCTCTCCGCGCAGAAGATTTTTTCGCCTATGCGGCATTCTGCTGGCTTCAGCCAACTCCAGGGTCCTCGCGCCACCGGCGCTTGGGGCAAATGGTAGGTTTTGCCGTCCACCCAGGCCATACGGGTATCTACTTAAGGTCGTTTCTAGGTTCGGTCGCCCCGCCGGGGGTCGATCGCACGGTCTGTTCACCTAATTGCGCCCCCAGAGAGCCAGAGTTACAAAGCCGGTTATTGCCTCAGGGCACCCCGGTCGCGAACGCGAAGGGACGGTAGCCCGCCGGCTTGAGAATCGCGTTCGTGGAGCGATAATGGACCCCCCGCCGTGCGGGCACACGTTGGAGACAGCCAGGGATGATTCAAGGACAGTTCGCACCACCGCGCCGCCGGCCGCCTGGGCCGGGTGCGCTCGCGCGCGCCGGGCTGAGCCTTGATCGGTTGCCGGTCGCTGCCGACGACGGGGATTCGGAGTGAGCCAGACACCGGGGGGGCGCTACGCGCTACGCGCGCGGAGCGAGGCGCTGCGGCGGATCACGCTGGCCTGGCTGTTGCTGGCGCTCGCGTCGCTGGTGGCCGCCGGGGTATTCGCCGCGTTGCTGGTCGGGGCGCGAACGCCACTGCTGCAGCTCTGGCTGCCGGGACTCGACTGGTTCGGCGTGGCGCTGGTCGTCCACGTAAATCTGTCGGTGCTGATCTGGCTCTGGTCGGTCGCCGGGGCGATGTGGACGCTGAGCGCGACCCGTGAACGGTCGCACTGGGATCGGCTGTCGCTGGCGCTTGCGATCGCGGGTGCCGCGACCCTGATCGCGAGCCCGTTCCTCGGAGCCGGCGATCCGCTGATCAACAATTACGTGCCGGTTCTACAGCACCCGTTGTTCTTCGGTGGGCTGGGCCTGTTCGCGGCCGGCGTTGCGTCGCACGCGACCCGGACGCTGGCCGATTTTCGCGCCGCCGCGCAGCCGCTGGACGGACGAGCGGCGCTCGCGGTCGGCATCAGGCTCGCGGCGCTGATCACCGCCCTGACGTTCGCCGCCTTCATCGCCTCCTGGGCCGGGACGCCCGCGGCGATGGACGGCCAGGTCTATTTCGAGTTCCTGTTCTGGGGTGCCGGCCACGTGCTGCAGTTCAACCACACCGTGCTGATGCTGGTGGCCTGGATCGTGCTGGCGGCGGCCAGCGGCGGCGGCTTCGCGCTCACCCCGCGCCTGACGCTGGTGTTCCTGGTCATCGTGGCTCTGCCGGTGATCACGGTGCCGTTTCTGTACGTAGCCCATGACGTGGTTTCAGCCGGGCATCGGCTGGCGTTCACCGAGCTGATGAAGTTCGGCGGCCTGTCGTGCCTGCCGCTGGGATTGGCGGTGTTGGCCAGCCTGTGGCGGGCCGGTGCCCCGGTCGGACCGCAGCGGCCGCTGCGCGCCTCGATCGAGGCCTCGATCGTGCTGTTTGCCGTCGGCGGCGTTCTCGGCTTCATGATCGCCGGACTGGACGTGGTGATACCGGCGCACTATCACGGCTCCACGGTCGGGGTGACGATCGCGTTCATGGGCCTGACCTACTACCTGCTGCCACGCCTCGGCTGTGCCGCGCCCGAGGGCTGGCTGGCCAACTGGCAGCCGTATTGCTACGGCGGCGGCCAGCTCTTGCACATCCTGGGCTTGGCCTGGACCGGCGGTTACGGCGTGCAGCGCAAGACCGCCGGACTGGCCGAGGGCGTCGACCGGTTCGGCGAAATCGCCGGGATGACCCTGATGGGGATCGGGGGCGCAATCTCGGTGCTTGGTGGGCTGGCGTTCCTCATCGTAGCCTATGGCGCGATCCGGAAGCGCCCAGCCGGGCCGGTGACGGGCGGCTGAGGGGCCAGCGCCGCGGCGGTTACCCGTGGGGCCGGTCGAGCGCACCGTGCAGGCGCGCGTCGAAGGTCGAGAAATGGTCCACAAACCAGGCCTTGAGGCGCTGGCCAAGGCCGTCCAGCGCAGCGCTCGAATCGCCCGCAAGCTCGTCCATCATCCCCAGCAATTGGTCCAGCAGCGCCTCGTGGTCGGCCTTGTGGGCAACATATTCCGGGTAGCCGGCGGCCATCATCTCGCGCTCCTCGAGCGCAAAATGGGCTGCGATCGCGGCGTAGATTTCGCCCAGCAGCAGTTCGACGGCCTCGGCGTCGACCGGTTCGTCGAGTTCGGCGTGGAGCTCGTTGATCAGCGTGATCAGTTCGCGATGCTCGGCATCGACCGCGGCGAGCCCCAGCTCGTACTCGGGGCGCCATTCGATCAGCTTGGGCAGCGTCATTGGAACAAGAACTCCTTGCCGTCGGCATCGAACCCGATCACCAGATGGCGACCGGCGTCAATGTCGATCTCGACCTCGCGCTCATAGTCGAAACCGGCCACGCGGTCCGAATCGCTCAAGCCGACAAACAGCCGGCGCTGGCCGGCGGCGACCGGTACGCGCCGGTAGACGGTGGCCTCGCCATCGCGCCACAGGCCACTGGCTGGAAGCGATGCCCGGTAGCGCGTCTCGCCGTCGACCCGGAACTCGACTCGCAATGGGCGCCGCTCGCGCGGACACTCCTGGGGATTGCGCATGTTGGGTGGCAGCGCGGACAATTCCTCGGCGCTCAGCGTGCGGCATTCGCCGAGACGCTGCCCCGCATGCGAGAAGCTCAGTGAGACCAGGGCCGCATCGGGTTCGAGCAGTCGGACCCGCGGGGCCATCGACAACCAGCCAGTTACCGCCATCAGCAAGCCGGCCGCCAGCACGACCGCGACGCCGCGCGCGAGGCGCGAACCCGCGCGCGCCGCGGGCGGTTCCCCGCCCACGCTGCGCCGAAACGCCGCCACCGCCGCCTCGGGGGCAAGGCGCCGCCACGGGGCCAGCCAACCGAGCGCCACGCGGCGGTCCTCGACCCGTTCTCTCAGCCGGGGGTCGCGCCGCCGGGCGATGCGCAGCTCGGCCCAGTTCGCACCGGCCCGATAGTGACAGTCGCCGCCCGGACAGCCGCTGAAGAAAACCCCGCCGGCCAGCCCCCGGGCGAGCGCGTAGTCCACGAACGACGGCGGCAGATGCGCGGCGCATTCCACTTCGAGCACGCTTTCGCCCGCCGCTTGCAGGCGCACGCCGGCATCGCTGTCGCGGCACGCGACTACGATGACCGGCCGGTCCGAGCCGGCGCCCAACTCGTTGATCCGGTCGCGCAGGGCCGCGGCGCTGGCGCCGGGCAGGTCGATTCCGGGGTCCAGTTGGGTGCGGGTGCGAAACGGGGTCGCGGTCGGGCAGGCCCCGACGCAGATGCCGCAGCTCAGGCACAGCGCGGGATCGACGACCGCCTCGGCGGCGAACGCCTTGCCGTCGCTGCGCGGACCCAGTGTGACCGCCGCAAACGGGCAATCGTCGACGCAACGGCGGCAGCCGTTGCAGTTGTCGAGATCGACCGCCGCCACCGGACGGGCCTTTGTTCGCGGCAGCCACGGCGCCAGCAGCAGCAGCGCCGTGGTGAGGACCAACACGCCCCAGGTCCAGCCCGGCGACAGCTCATCGAGCAGCGGGTAGACGTTCAGGTAGTACCAATCCAGGCCCAGGCTCTCCGGGACGCGGGAGGGGTCGGCACGGCCCTGGCTGAGCGCCGGATACGCCAGCGACAACGCGAGCAGCGCCACCAGCGTTCCCACCATCAGCGCGCGCGGCGGATTGATCCGCGGCCCGTTGAGGCGCACCAGGTGCAGCCACAGCCCGAACACCAGCAGCAGCGGCAGCGCGATCAGGTGCAGGAAGGCCAGCAAGGTGAAGAAGCGGTCGCTGAGCGCCGATGCGGTTAGGAAGTTGCGCGCCATCGAGTCGGTGAACACCGGCAGCCAGTCGATCAGCTCCGCCGACTTCAGCGCCACGTATTCGGCCAGCTCGTCCCACACCAGCCAGTAACCCGTGATCCCGAGCGGAACGATCAACCATAGAAGCGGCACACCGGTGACCCAACTGAACCAGCGCGCCTCCCGGTGGCGGTCGTAGGCGAACTCCTTGGCCAGGTGTAGCAGCATCGTGATGATCGCCAGGTCGGAAGCGTACCGGTGGAGACTGCGCATGACCCCGCCCAGGTACCACTGCTGCCGGGTCAGGTATTCGACCGAATCGTAGGCCCCGTCCACGCTGGTGCGGAAGAACACGAACAAATACAGGCCGCTGACCAGCACGATCCAGCACGCGAAGATGGTCAGCGCGCCCAGATGGTCGAGCGGGTTGTGGCGGTGCCCGAAAGCCCGGTCCAGCGGGCCCCGCAGCAGCTCGAATCCCGCCCGCACCGGGTTGCCTGCCGCCAGCGGCAAACTCAGCCGTCCGCGCCGCGGCGCCGCGATTCGCGCACCAGGTAGATGGCGACCCCGCTCACGATCAGCAACCCGATCGCGAACTGGACGAACAGCGAATAATCGATCTGGTAGCGCCCGGTGGTCGGGTCGTAGACGGTGCAGAACAGGCGAATTCGGTCGATCAGACCGGCGATCGGATGACCGCCGGTGCGGGCCCGGTCGTAGACCACCTCCTTCAGCGGCTCGACCAGCCACGGCAGCTCGAAGGTCTCGCCGTAGACCTGAGCATGGACATGGCCGCGGCGATCCACGACCGTCGCCTGCACAATGTGATCGAAGCCACGCGGGGACGGGAAGTAGACGAATCCGACCTCGTCGGTCAGCCGGGCGATGGACTGAGGCGTCCCGCTGAGGAACTCCCAGCCTTCGAGTTCGAGGCCTTGAGTGCGCGCGAACGCGCGCATCGCCGCCGGCGTGTCGTTGGCGCTGTCGAAGCCGATCGTCAGTACCTGAAAGCTGTGCTCATCCAGCACCTCGCGGGCCGCCAGCACCGCGTCGCGCAGGTAGCGCGAGGTCACCGGGCAGGTGTGGTAGCAGGAGGTGAAAATCAGGCTGATCAGCAGCGGCTTGCGGTAATCGGCCAGCAGCACCGCGCGGCCGTCGCGGTCGGTGAACTCGAGATCGCTGAGCCGGCCACCGACCGCCGCCTGGGAGCGCTGCAACGCCGCCTCGGCGTCGTAGGCCGGCGGCGCCGCCAGCACCGGCGCGGCGGCCAGCAGCGCCGCCGCCGCGAGCCAACGCCAACCGATTGAATGTGCGTCCATCGCGCGAGCCCGAACCGCCGGGCCTCAGCTCATCGGCCACACCGAGGCCAGGTATTTCCAGTTCACGGCATAGTAGATCACGAAGATCGCAAGGAACAACAAGGCCATCGTGAAAGTGCCGGGGGCCGCGAACCCCCACTTTCCGGCCGCCGCGTGTCCGCCGGCCGGCACCACGTCCGGCTCGGCGCGGCGCAGCGGCGTCGTCGCCGCGCCGCCCCAGCGCGATTCGGATTCGACGCGCTTGCCAAAGAACACCGACGCGACCGCGATCAGGATGAAGACCGCGCCGCCGGCGATGGCGATCACGCCGCTGACGCCGAGGACGCCCATCAGAGTGTAGGCGCTGGCCGGATAGTCGAAGCCGAGCGGGGAGTTGGTGAACGCCATATCCCAGTGCCGGCGCTCGACCCCGAGGGTGCCGGCGCCCATCATCACGGTCACGAACACCGCCATCCCGATGCCGAACAGATATGGCTGCCATTTGGCGAGCCCCGGCCACAGCAGCTGGCGCCGGAACAGCACCGGGATCAGCCAGTAGGTCAGTGCCATGAAGGCGAGCGTCGTGCCGATCACCACGGTGGCGTGGAAATGACCCGGCACGTAGATCGTGTTGTGGATGATGATGTTGATCTGCTCGGTGCCCATCACCACGCCGGAAATCCCGCCGAGGAAGCCGAAGCCCAGCAGCGAGATGAACATCCCGGAAAACACGGGGTTGCCCCAAGGCGCCTTGCGCAGCCATTCGAACAGGCCGCGGGTCAGGCCTTTGGCGCGCTGCGCGACCTCGATCGAGCCGGGCACCGTCAGTCCGTGC
>JBFJNB010000042.1:0-10451 GCA_041633655.1 Lysobacterales bacterium
GTCGGCTTCGCGATCGTCATCGGCGTGCTGCGCATCGTGCGCGGCTGGCCGATCCACTGGGTGATCATCGCCGGCTACGCCGGCGTCGTGGTGATGACCGAGTTCGCGCCCGCGGAGATCGTTGGCATCGCCTACGACTCCGGGGGCGTGACCACCTCCACGATCACGGTGCCGCTGGTCACCGCCCTCGGGGTGGGACTCGCCTCCTCGATCAAGGGGCGCAATCCGATGCTGGACGGCTTCGGGTTGATCGCGTTCGCGTCGCTGACACCGATCATCTTCGTGATGGCCTATGGCATGGTCACCGCATGACCGTGCTGGTCGAGTTCTGGACCACGCTGCTCGCCACGGTCCGCGACGTGATCCCGATCGTGGTGATCATGTTCGGCTTCCAGGCGCTGGTGATCCGGCGGCCGATGCCGCAACTGCGCCGGGTGCTGGTCGGGTTTTTGTACGTCTTGATCGGCCTGAGCCTGTTCCTGCTGGGCCTGGAGCGCGCCCTGTTTCCGCTCGGTCGGCTGATGGCGGCGCAGTTGACCGATCCGGGATTCATCGGCGCGGCGGCCGGGCAAGCGGCGCTGAGTTGGGATGAATACGCGTGGGTGTACGTGTTCGCGTTCGCGCTCGGATTCTCGACCACGATCGCCGAGCCGTCGCTGCTGGCCGTTGCGATCAAAGCCAGCGAAGTCTCGGCTGGGGCGATCGGGGTCTGGGGACTGCGGATCGCGGTGGCGCTGGGCGCGGCCTTCGGCATCGCGCTGGGCAGCTACCGGATCGTGGTCGGGGATCCCATTCACTACTACATCATCAGCGCCTACGTCATCGTCGTGGTGCAGACCTGGTTTGCGCCGCGGATGATCGTGCCGCTAGCCTACGACTCGGGCGGCGTCACCACCTCCACGGTTACCGTGCCGCTGGTAGCGGCGCTCGGACTGGGCCTGGCCGAGACTGTGCCGGGCCGCAGCCCGCTGATCGACGGGTTCGGGCTGATCGCGTTCGCCTGCCTGTTCCCGATGATCACCGTGATGGGTTACGCGCAGCTCGCCGCGCTGCGCGGCGGACGAAAAAAACCGTAGAATCTTTGCGATCGAGGAGGCAACGCCATGCGCTTCAAAACCATCGTCGTGCTGGTGGACGACGAAAAAGCCGATGCGGTCATGAAGGCCGCGCGCGAAGCCGGCGCCACCGGTGCGACCATCATCAACCACGCCCGCGGCGAAGGCCTCAAGGAGAGCAAGACCTTCCTCGGGCTGACCCTGGAGACCCAGCGCGACGTGCTGCTGTTCCTGGTCGAGGAACACCTGTCGCGGCATATCCTGGAGGAAATCGGCCGGGTCGGCGAGTTCGACGAGACCTCGGGTACCGGCATCGCGTTTCAGCTCGACGTCGAGGATGCGATCGGGGTCAAGCACCAGGTGGAAGAACTGAGCGAGCGGGTGGAGGAAGAACTGTGAGCGAGAACAAGAAAACGCTACGCGCCGGCGACGTGATGCAGCCGCAGTTCATCGAGATGGACGGGCTGATGACGGTCGCCGACGCGCTGGCCGCGATGGCCGATGGCCACACCAACACCTTGATCATCAACAAGCGCCACGACGACGACGAATTCGGGATCGTGCTGCTTTCGGACATCGCCAAGAAGGTGCTGGCCAAGAACCGGGCGCCGGAACGGGTCAACCTGTACGAGATCATGTCAAAGCCGGTGATCGCGGTCGACGAACGGATGGACGTGCGCTACGTGGCGCGCCTGTTCGACCAGTTCGGGCTTTCGCGCGCGCCGGTGATCCGGGAGGGCCGCGTGGTTGGCATGGTCTCGAACGACGACCTGGTGCTGCGCGGACTGATGAAACTGAGGCGGTCCTGATCGCTGTGCCGGTCCGCGTGGTGCTGGAAACGTCGGGACAGAATGGAGAGAATGATCCTGCGACCCACCGCGACTTGAAGGGGTAACAGTGTCATATCACGGTCGTTTGCTGGCCTCGGCCGCGCTGCTGCTCGCGCTGGCCGGCCACGCTCACGCGCAGGAGATCTACGGCTGGATCGAACCGGTCGGCCTGCCCGGCGCCGGGCTGAGGCTGATGGCCAAGCTCGACACCGGCGCCGACACCTCGTCGCTGGACGCCAGCGCGATTCGCCGGGTCCGGCGCGGCGACAAGCGCCTGGTCAAGTTCCGGGTGCGCGATCCGCAGACCGAGGAGATGATCGATCTGGAGCGCGAATACGTGCGCTCGGCGCGCATCGTCCGCCATTCCGGCAACCATCAGATCCGCCACGTGGTCAACATCGAGATCTGCCTCGGAGAGACGCGGCGGGTGGTCGAGGTCAACCTGATCGATCGCAGCAACTTCGCGTATCCGTTCCTGCTCGGGCGCGCGGCGCTGGCGGGCATCGCGCTGGTCGACCCGTCTGTCACCGAGACCAGCGAGCCGGACTGCGAGGAGGACGCGGACGAGGAGGTGGCGAGTTGAAGAAATCATTGCACTGGCTGGTGCTGTCCCTGACGCTGGTCGTCATCGGTGTGGCCGCGTTCGCGTACAAGGTCAGCGTGCTGGGCTACCCGCTGGGCCCGATGCAGGAAGAAGCGCTGTGGACCGTGCAGGCGCGGATCAAACTGTTGCCGCAGGACGGTCCGGTCAAGCTGGAGCTGCAGTTGCCGCACAAGGTGCCCGGTTTCGCGCGCCTCGACGAGAGCTTCGTCTCCAAGGGTTTCGGGCGCACCGTGGCCGAGGACGAGCTGTCCCGGGTCTCGCGCTGGACCATCCGCCGCCTGCGCGAACAGCGCACGCTGTATTACCGCGCCCAGTACTACGCCGATTCCCAGCAGGCCGGCTGGACCGACCAGCCGGGGTTTCCGGATCCGCCGCAACTGGAGGAACCGTTCGACTCGGCGCTGACCACGATCGTGGAGGACATCCGCAGCCGCTCGGCCGACATCGAGAGCTTCGCGCTGCACGTGCTCAAGGTGCTCGGCGGCGACGCGCTGGATGAGAACAGCGCGCTTTTCGTCAAGCAGATCACGGGCCCCGAATCCCGCGTGCGCATCGCGCGACAGATCCTGGCCGGCGCCCGGATTCCGACCGAGATGATGCACGGCATCCGGCTCGAGGACGACCAGCGCCACGCCACCAGGGAGCCGTGGCTGGCGGTCCACAACGGCAAACGCTGGCTGTACTTCAATCCGCTGACCGGCAATCGCGGCCTGCCCAAGGATGTTCTGTTGTGGTGGCGCGGCGACCGCGACGTGGCCGAGGTCACCGGCGCCGAGATCGACGACGTGAGGCTGTCGGTGCGGCGTGCCGACGTCGACTCGCTGGACCTGGCCGGGCAGCGCGCGGTCAGCGGCGAATCGATGTTCGCCAACGTCTCGCTGCTGAACCTGCCGGTCGAGACCCAGGCCGTCTACGGCGTGCTGCTGATGGTGCCGCTGGGGGCGTTCATCATCGTGGTGTTGCGCAATATCATCGGGATCAAGACCTTCGGCACCTTCATGCCGGTGCTGATCGCATTGGCGTTCCGGGAAACCCAACTGCTGGCCGGGGTGATCATGTTCACGATCGTCGTGGCCGCGGGCCTGTTGATCCGTTTCTACCTGGAGCACCTGCGCTTGCTGCTGGTGCCGCGCCTGGCCTCGGTGCTGACCATCGTGGTGCTGCTGATGACGGTCACCACGCTCCTGAGTCAGTCGCTCGGAATCGAGGCCGGGCTGTCGATCACGCTGTTTCCGATGGTCATCATGGCGATGACGATCGAGCGCATGTGCATCGTGTGGGAAGAGCGCGGCCCGGCCGAGGCAGTGCGCGACGGCCTCGGTAGCCTGGCGGTGGCGGCGGCGGCCTACCTGGTGATGGGGATCGAGTCGGTGCGTCATCTCACGTTCGTGTTCCCGGAGCTGCTGCTGGCGCTGCTCGGGGTGACGATCATGCTGGGACGCTATACCGGGTACCGCCTGAGCGAGCTGGGGCGGTTCCGCAAGTTGCTGGACTTCAGCGGGAGCGGCAGCAGTGGGGTGGGTTAAGCTCTACCGCCAGCTCAAGGCCGCCGGCGTGATCGGGCTCAACGCGCGCAACGGCAACTACATCCAGTACTACAACCAGCGCCGGCTGTACCCGCGGGTGGACGACAAGATCCTGTGCAAGAAACTGTGCCAGGAAGCCGGGATGCCGGTACCGGATTTGTACGGGGTCATCGCGACCCAGCACGATGCGGGCCACCTTCGCGAGCTGCTGGTCGAGCATTCCAAATTCGCATTGAAGCCCGCCAACGGCAGCGGCGGCGACGGCATCATGGTCATCGTCGGCACCCGCAACGAACGTTACAAGCGACCCAACGGGCGCACGGTGACGCTGGAGGAACTGGAGCATCACGTTTCCGGCATCCTGTCGGGGATGTTCAGCCTGGGCGGGCATCCGGATCGCGCGATGGTCGAGGCGCTGGTGGAGTTCGACCCGGTGTTCAGCGATCTGGCCTACCAAGGGGTGCCGGACATTCGCATCATCGTGTTCTTAGGGTACCCGGTCATGGCGATGACCCGGTTGCCGACCCGCGAGTCTGACGGCCGCGCCAACCTGCACCAGGGCGCGATCGGGGTTGGCGTGGACATCGGCAGCGGCCGCACCGTGCGCGGCACCTGGTCCAACAACATCATCGAGGAACACCCCGACACGGGCGCCAAAGTCAACGGCTTTCCGGTTCCCGGCTGGGATAAGATCGTCGATATGGCCGCGCGCTGCTACGAGCCCATCGGGCTTGGCTACCTCGGCGTCGACGTGGTGCTCGACAAGAACCGCGGCCCGATGATCCTGGAGCTGAACGCGCGCCCGGGCCTGGCGATCCAACTGGCCAACCAGGAGGGCCTGCTCGGCCGCCTGAAGCAGATCGAGGCGATCGCCGACAAGCCGCGCACCCCCGAGGAACGCATCGCGATTTCCCGGGACCTTTTCACCCGCTACCGCCCCGCCGCCTGAGCTGAACGGGGCTCAGCCGGTGCCCTGGCACAGGCTCTGCTGCATCGGCAGGTCCGCGGCGCGACATTCGCGCTCGCGCGCGGCCCTCAGCGCGTGGGCGTACCATTCGAACTCGTCCAGGAAATTGCCGATGCGCCGCTCGTAGGCTTGGTCCAGCGGGCGGCCCTCGTCGTCGAACGCGCTCCCCACCTTCGACACCGGGAACGCGCTCGGGATGCTGGGGGTGCCGAGCTCGGCCAGGATCGCGCGCAGGGTGATCAGCGCGCGAACCCCGCCGAAGGGTCCGGCCGAATAGGTCACGATCCCGCTGGGCTTGTACAGGTACTCGCTCTGGAAATGGTCCAGCAGGTTCTTCAGCGCCGGCGGCTCGCCATGGTTGTACTCGCCGCTGACGATTACGAATCCGTCGGCCGCGTTCAGCGCCCGGCCCACGGTCTCCATCGCCTCCGGCGCGGTGCCCGGCTCGAATTCCTTGTACATCTTGTCCAGCAGCGGCAGCCGCTGCTCCAACGGGTCGATCAGCGTGACCCGATGCCCGCGCTCGGTCAGCTTGCGCACCACGAAGCGCGCCGCCTTGATGCCCTGGCGGTCGCCGCGCACGCTGCCGTAGATCGCCGCTATGTTCAGTTTCATCGTTTCGCCTCTTACGCTGTCTGTTGGATCGTGAGCCCCAGTTCCTCGGTCATCTGCTCGCGCATCGCGAACTTCTGGACCTTGCCGGTGACCGTCATCGGCAACTCATCCACGAAGCGGATGTGGCGCGGGACCTTGTAGTGGGCGATCTGGTCGCGGCAGAACTCCACGATCTCGGCCGCGCTCAAGGTCTGGCCCTGGCGCACCCGGATCCAGGCGGCGACCTGCTCGCCGTATTTGTCATCCGGCACCCCGAACACCGCCGCGTCCTGGACCTTGGGATGGCGGAACAGGAACTCCTCGATCTCGCGCGGATAGATGTTCTCGCCGCCGCGACAGATCATGTCCTTGACCCGCCCTACGATGTTGCAATACCCCTCCTCGTCCAGGGTCGCCAGATCGCCGGTGTGCATCCACCCGGCTTGGTCGATCGCCTCGGCGGTGCGCTCCGGATCGCCCCAGTAGCCCCGCATCACGCTGTAGCCCCTGGTGCACAACTCGCCGGCCACGCCGCGGTCCACCACTTGTTCGTCCTCGCCGACGATTTTGACCTGCACGTGCGGGTGGACCCGGCCGACCGTGGAAACCCGTTTTTCGAGCGGATCGGCGGGGCTCGATTGAAAACTGACCGGCGAGGTCTCGGTCATGCCGTAGCAGATCGTAACCTCGGTCATGTGCATCTTGTCGACCACCCGCTTCATTACCTCGATCGGACACGGCGCGCCGGCCATGATCCCGGTGCGCAGGGAGCTCAAGTCGAAGCGCTCGAAATCCGGATGATCGAGCTCGGCGATGAACATCGTCGGCACCCCGTGCAATGCGGTGCAGCGCTCGTCCTGGATCGCGCGCAGCACCGCCTCCGGGTCGAACCCTTCGCCCGGAAACACCATCGTCGCACCGTGGGTCACGCAGGTGATAACCGACATCACCATGCCAAAACAGTGGTACAGCGGGACCGGGATGCAGAGCCGGTCGGTCGCGTCGAAATTCATCCCGCGGCCGACGAAATAGCCGTTGTTGAGCACGTTGAAATGGGTCAGGGTCGCGCCTTTGGGTGACCCGGTGGTGCCGCTGGTGAACTGGATATTGATCGCGTCGTCGGGCTGCAGCCGCGCGGCCCGGTGGCGCAACTGCTCGACCGCGGCGGGATCGCCGAGCGCCTCGACGTCGGCAAACCGGTAGCACCCCGGCACCGTGTCTTCGCCGATCCCGATCACCGTGGTCAGGCTCGGCAGGCGCTTCGCCGCGAGCGCACCGGGCGCCGAGCGCGCCAGTTCCGGAGCGAGCCTGGCGAGCATCGCGTGGTAGTCGCTGCTCTTGAACCGGGCGGCCAGCACCAGCGCGCGGCAGCCCACGTTGTTCAGTGCGTATTCCAGTTCGGCGATGCGGTAGGCGGGGTTGATGTTGACCAGGATCAGGCCGGCCTTGGCGGTGGCGAACTGGGTAATCACCCATTCGACATTGTTGGGCGACCAGATGCCGACGCGATCGCCCGGCTCGAGCCCCAGCCCGACCAGGCCCGCGGCGAACCGCTCCACCGCGGCGGCCAGCTCGGCGTAGGTCCAACGCAGGTCCTGGTGGCAGACGACGATGGCCTCCCGCTCACCCCATTTGGTGACCGACCGATCGAACTCTTCGCCGATGGTCCGATACTTGAGCGGCTGCTCGCCGATACCATGCACGAAGCTCTTCATCGTCTCCTCGCCGGGGTGGCGGTCCGGTATTGTAGCAGTCGCTTTTCGGCCTCGATTCGCACCGTCGTAATGGCCGCGCTCTGGTAAGCTGGGCCGATGCATTTCGTGCGCGCCGCTACCTTGCTCGTCGCGCTGACCGCCAGCCTGCCGGTGTTGGCGGCCAAAGCGCTCAAGCTGTTTGCGATCTCGCCGCAGGCGCGCTCGACCGCGGTGCCAGTGGACGCCGCGATCGAGGCCCGGTTCGCCGCGCCGGTGGATGCCGCCACGCTGACCGCGGACAGCTTCTGGGCCTTCGGGCGCTGGAGCGGGACGGTGCGCGGCGCGATCACGCTTTCCAACGGCGATCGCACCGCGACGCTGACGCCCGAGCGTCCGTTTTCGGCCGGCGAACTGGTCACGGTGTATCTGGCCGACTCGATTCGCGCCGCGGGAGGCGAGGCCGTGCGCGCCGGAGGCTACTCGCTCCAATTCTGGGCCGCATCCGCTCCCGCGCCGCTCGCCTTCGTCGAGAGCGACCGGTTTTCGACCCGCACCACGGCCTCGAGCACCCGCTCCTATGGCGGTTTCGCTTCGGACCTCGACGGCGACGGCTGGCTGGATCTTTCGATCGTCAACGAAGACTCGAGCGACGTGCGCGTGTTCATGAACTTGAGCGACGGCTCCGGCCGGTTCGGGCCCGCGCTGCTCGGCGCGACCACCGGCGCGGTGCCGAGTCCCAGCGAGCCCTCGGACTTCGATCGCGACGGCACCGTCGACGTCGCGGTCGCCAACCTGCAGGGCGAGAGCGTGACGATCCTGATGGGCGTCGGCGACGGCACTTTCGTGCGCCACCAGGACATCCCGGTCAGCGGCACTCCGCGCGGGATCGCGGTGCTTGATGCCGACGGCGACGGCGACACCGACGTCGCGGTCACCGCGCGCTCGTCCGGCATGATCCACGTGCTGCGCAACGACAGCGGACAGTTCTCCGCACTGGAGCCATTCGGGACCGGCAGCGAGGGCGAGTGGGGTCTGGCCGCCGGCGACATGAACAACGACGGGCGCCTCGACCTGGTCGCGAGTTCCCGCGACGCGCGCCGCTACTACGTCTATCTCGCGCGGGGCGATGCGAGTTTCGAGCTGATCTCCAGCGGCGACATCGGTGGCAACTCGTGGATGCTGGCGCTCGGCGACGTCGATGGCGACGGCAACGAGGATCTGGTCTCGGCCAACAGCTTCGCCAACAACGGTTCGGTGCTCTACGGCGACGGCCGCGGCGCCCTGTCCGCCCCGGTCATCATCGAGGTCGACCCGTTTCCGCTGGCAACCGACCTGGGCGACCTCGATGGCGACGGCGATCTGGACTGGGTGCTGTCCAGCTTCGACGGCGACTGGAGCCTGCTGCGCAACGACGGTGGCGCATTCGCGCTGGATCAGGAGTTTCCGGCCCCGGCGGCAGCCTCGTGTGCGCTGCTGATGGACGTCGACAACGACCGCACCCTGGACCTGGCGCTGATCGACGAGCTGGCCGACGTGGTGGTGGTGATGCGCCACCCGCCGGCGGCGCGATCACGAAACGACGCTACTCGATGAAGTACGGCGCCAGCAGCACGTCCCAGGCCTGGTTCTTCTGCTGGAACTCGGCCGGGCAGCGCACCGCGCGTTCTTCCGGCAGCGCATCGTGGCCGACCATCCCGGCATAGGCCTCCGGGTTGCTGCCGAAAATCAGGCAGGCCACGTCGTAGAGGCGCTGCTGGTTCAGCGAGTGTTCGTCCCAGAACGGTAGCTCGGCGTCGCCCATCGAGTCGGCCATCGCGCCGAAATTGTCGATCGCTGCGAACAGCGCCGATTGCCCTTCGCCGTGGATCAGGATCAGGGTGGCCAGGCTGTCGACCGAGTCCTCCTCGCGGCCGGTGATCGGAATCTCGAACAGATGCACCAGCGCGTGGCCGATCTCGTGCAGCAGGAAAAAGGCCCCCGCGCCGAGCACCGATTCGGCGAACTCGTCGTCGCCGACGTCGTCCCCGGCGAACACGCTGGCGAACAGACCGAAGAACTCGTAGCACATCGTGATCCGGCGCTGGCCGGGGTCGTAGAAAGCATTGGCCTGACCGCAGGCGGCGAAATCGACCGGCAGGTCGTGCGGCAGCGCCACGGCGGAGGACACGGTCTCGGCAACCGTCTCGTAGACGCCCGAGTCGCGCAGACCCTGGGCCAGCTCCAGGTATCCCTCGGGCGGCTCGTAGTAACTGATCGCGATCTTGCCCTGCGGGGTCGGGGCCGCCGGCTGCTCTGCCTCCGCGGTCCCGCCATCGCACCGTTGGACCGCCGCGTCCAGGATGTCGATCACGTCGTCAAGGGCGCCGAACAGCGTGTCCCGGTCCGCGGCACCCTCCAGTTCGTTGAGGGTCTGGTGCAGCGGCCGGCCCAGCGACGCTTCGACGTCGCCGCCCTGACTGACCAGAAAATCGGCCCAACCCCGCGTTGACTGGAGCCCCTCGGCCATCCGGACGTCGGCCTGTTCGGCCTGAGCCTCGGTGAAACCCGACTCCGCGAGTCCCTCGAGCCAGACCGCGTACCCATCCCACCAGTCGGCCAGCGCGTCGACGTCGTCGCAGACGGCCCAGCCGCTCGCCGAGATCGAACACATGCTCAACAACAAGACCCAAGACAAGACCCTGCCCCTCATGCGCTGCACTCCCATGATTGCGGAATTTTTCGAAGGCCTGCCGCTGCTTCCCGGGCCGGATCGTAACCCAGTTCGCGCGCCCGGTCGATAACGACTCGAAGCTCCGTTCGATGGACATCCTTGCTTCCGCGCCCCCCTTCTTTTCGCCCGATTCTCCCTTATACTCAGGGAGCCCGGACCCTGCATCGGTCATCCATCGGGCAGCGTCTTCCGGGCTCCGAAAACGATCAGGAGGGGTGTTCTACATGAGCAAACCACACGCATCGCCGATTCTCGCGCTGGCGGCCCTCTCCCTGCTGCTGGCGTTTCCGGCGGCAGGGGCAGAGGCGGTCGCATCGGCCGAGACGAACTGGGAGGGGGTGACGCTCGACGTCACGACGGTGGAGCGCAAGGGACAGGTGCTGACCGTCAAATGGCTGCTGCGCAACGAGGGCGGCAAGGAACCGAGCGTCTCGTTCGGGACCTTCGACGGCGGCGCCTACACCGCCGACA
>JBFJNB010000043.1:0-10424 GCA_041633655.1 Lysobacterales bacterium
CACGACAAGACCTCTCCCGGAGGCAAGGGTGACGGCGGTGGCGGTGACGGCGGCCGCGGGACCTGCCTGATCGGATTCAGGGGCGGTTCCGGCGGTGGCGGCGGGGGCGCCGCGCTGGGCGGCGCGATCTTCAACGAGCGCGGCGAGGTCACCGTGGAGGACTGCGTGTTCCACGCCGACGTCGTGACCGGCGGAGCCGGCGGCAAGCTCGGACAGAGCCGCGACAATCACGGCAAGGCCGGGCAGGGCAGGGGGCGCGACATCTTCAACCACGACGGCCGCGTCCACATCGACCAGGTTACCTACAAGCGGGGGGTCGACACGGTGATTTAGATTCGGGCGCCGCGACGGCCCGCGCGGATTCGCACGATGCCCACGGTGAGCAGCGGCAGCACGAAGATCGCCATGAACACCCAGGTCATCGCGCCGTAGCCGCGCGCGATCAGGTCGATGAGTCCGAGCCGCGACAACAGCCAGCCGGCGATCAGTAGCGCGATGGCGATGAGCGGGCGTGCCCACGCCGGCATCGATCCGCCGCGCGCGGTGAACACCCCGGCGACGCGCTCGTTGAACGCGTGGATCAGACCGCTGCCGGTTTCGATCAGGGTTCCGAACAGCACGACCTGGAACAGGATCTGGAACCACGGCCAGCCGATCAGCTCCAGCAGGTAGTTCGCCGGCACCGGGCGCTCCAGGATCGCGGGGTACTGGCCGACCATCGCGACGAAGAACAGCACGGCGGGGATGATCGCGATCGGTCCGGTGAGCGCGCCGGCGATCAGCGCCTCGCGCCGGCGCGCGATGTAGACAGTCGCGAAAAGCATCGCCGGGATCAGCGATACCTGCAGCGCGCCGTAGCGAGTCCCGGACAGCAGCCAGCCGGCGGCCGTCTCGGTGGTGCCGAAGGCGTCGCCGATCGCCGGTCCGAACTTGGCGATGCTGACGGCGAAAAAGGCGACGTACGCCGCGTACAGCACGAACGACCAGACGCTCAGCACGCGCAGGATCATCGGGCCGCCCTTGAAGGTCAGAAACGCGATCGCCAGGAACAGCCCGACGGTGCCGGCGGCCCCCGGCAGGGCGAAGGTCTCGCTGAGGAAAACGCCGGCGGCCGAGCCGATCACCGCCAGGATCAGCAGCACCCCGCCCAGGAAGCCGATCTCGAACACGAACCAGGCGCGCCCGAGGATCAGTTTCAGAAACCCCCGGTAGTCGTAGCGGCGGGTGATGCGCGCCAGCTCGAACGCGACCGCGCAGGTCAGGCTGACGAGCAGCATTGCCGGCAGCAGCATGCCCAGCAATCCACCCCAGGGTCCGAAGCGCAGGAAGAACTCCACCAGTTCGCGCCCGGTGCCGTAGCCGCCGGCGATGATGATCGACTGGAATACCAGTCCCGGCAGCAGGTAGCGGCGAAACCAGGAAATCAAGGCGCCATCAACCGATCCAGCTCCGCCTCGAAGCTGCGGCGGCCCGAGGTCACCCGCAGCGCCCGCCACACCGGCGCCAGCCGCGCGATCCGGGGTTCGAGCACGTCGGCAAAGTACTCCTGATCAAGAAACCCCTGCTGGTACTGGTAGTACAGGTTGTCCCAATGGGTGATCTGGGCGATGTGCCACTGGCGGAAGCGGCCCCGCTGCTCGGTGGTCAGCGTGTCCAGCGACCGGAGGTCCTCGGGGTAGCCGGACTCGGTGAGCTTGATGATGATGGGGCCGATGTGAGTCGAATCGGAGGCCGCGACCAGCATCGCCTGGAGCGCGTCGGAGCGGATCTGATAGGTCTGGGCCAAGGCCAGCCGGCGCGCGGCGTCCAATGAGGCGGTGTTCTGGCGCACCTGCACCGCCAGGTAGATCAAGGTGACGATCACGGCGGCGCCGCCGATCAGTTCACCCAGAGCGCCGAGTTCCTGAATGCTCATTATGACTCCCTCCGGCTGTTGAGGATCGCCAAAGTCTAACGGCGGCGGCCGGTCTCAATCACCCATGTCGAGCCGTGCCAGCGGCGCCCCGAAAAACCCCGCTACCCGCAGAGCCTCTTTTTCGACTTTCCTGAGCTCCGTTTTGGCTAGCGGCGAAAACGGATTGATGAGGATTTCTAGTCCGCGCGACTTCCGCTCGTAGCGCCAGGTTCCGGCGATGCGGCCCTTGGCCAGGATCGCAGCGGCCACGTGGGCCGACGGTCGCCAGATCTTCTTGTAATGCGCCTGGTCGATCAGCCAGGATTTGTCTTTGGTTGCCAGCAGCAGGGGGTCGAAACGATATAAGAGTCGTACCGGCCAGCGGGAACGGGGGGGTGGCGGCAGGTTCAACGAGGCTAAATCTTCGCGGGCACACCAGTGAGGCTGGCCGTCGACGGAGACTTCGATGAGCCGATCGCCGGCGCGCCCGATCCAGCGCCGGGCGCTGCCGGCCGCGACCCCGAACCAAAACGCGAAATCCTGGATCGTGCCCGGTCCGTAGGCCGCTAGATAGCGTTGCGCCATCGCGGCGACGGCGCCCTTCGCCGGCGGCGGGTGCCAGTCGAGGTCCGGCACCCAGGAGCGGCGATGCACGAAGCGGGTCTCGTTGCCGGCCCCGGGGCCGTAGCACGCGACCCCGCGCCGGACCAGGTTCATGAACACCAGGTACGAGACCACCCACTTGTCCTGCCGCTCCAGCGCCTTCGACTTGACGTCGCGGTGGGACAGTTGCGCGCCGGCCTCCAGCCTGCGCTCGATCCGCCGGACCAGGCGTCGAAACGCATCCAGCAGCCCCTCCCGTTCCAGCCGGCGATCCATCAGCGACCGCAGCGAACCGAACGCCGAATGCAGCAGCGGCCAGTCCCCGGTCGCAAAAACGTGCAGCGTGTTGCGCTGGCCCCAGAACCGGACCAGTGTCCGGTCCTCGGTGAGCGCGCGCGCGAACGCGTCGGCGCCAAAGCCGCGGCAGCGGACGGCCAGCGCCAATCCGGTCGCCGGCGGCAGCTGGGCCTGAATTCCGATCAGCGCACGGGCGCAATCGGTAGGCGATGAGAACGGCTCGACCAGACCGCTGCGCTTGAGCCGGAACCAGGCGACCTGGTCGGCGCTGAGCGCGGTCATCCAAGCCGCGCCAACTGATCCAGCCACCCGGGATGGCGCGCGCCAAGCTCGGCGTGGTTCACCCGCTCCAGCGCGAACGGGTAGTGCTCCAGCGTCGCGTCGTTGGCCCGGTTGTCGGCGCAGCAGTCCTCGACCACCGCGACCAGGTAGCCGCGCTCCGCGGCGCCGATCGCGGTGGTCAGCACGCACACCGAGGTCACCAGGCCGGCGATCAACACGAAGCGGGCCCCGGATCGCGCGAGCAGGGGTTCCAGTTGCGGCTGCGTGAATCCGTTGAAGGTCTGCTTTTCGAGGACCGGCTCGCCCGGCGCCTCGCGGGCGCAGTCCAGCGCTTCGACGCCCTCGGTCCCGCGGATACAGGGCACCTTGCCCAGCAGGCGGTGGCGCGCCATCCAGTCGGAGCGGTCGGGCGCGAACGCCGCGCGCAGGTGGATGACGCGCAGCCCCTCGGCGCGCGCGAAACTCAGCAGGGCGGACAGGTTGGCCGGGAACTGCGGGTGGCGCCGGCGGCGGTCCGGCGTCCAGAAATCCCGCTGGGCGTCCACGACCAGCAGCGCAAAGGCGGACCAATCCATCGTCGGCTCCTCGGTCGATCCACGAGGCCAATGCTAGCCCGGATGTCGCACGAGTTTCACCGGGCGCTGTCAATTTTACTGATCATGAAAAATGCGCATGCGATCGGGATGTCCGAACGACACTACGGGAATCTGCGTAGTCTCTAGAGCGCGGTCAGGACTTACCATGGCGGCGTGAACACAATCCGGTACCGGTAAAGCGAGCGATGGCAGACGCAATCGAGGTCCTCGAGCGCCAGCGACCCGGCGGGAGCCAGTCCGTGGCGGTCGGGCGCGCCGAGGCCTGGCGCCAGCTTCACTACGAGCTGATCAGCGGCACCAGCGGGCTGATTCTGGCCGTTTTCATGTGGGGTCACATGTTCTTCGTCGGCTCCATTCTGCTCGGCACGCGCGGGTTCGACTGGCTGGCCGAGACCCTGGAAATCGTCTACATCGCGCAACCGACGGTGGTGATCATCTTCGCGCTGTTCGTGCTCCACGCGCTCACGGCGGCGCGCAAGATCCCGGCGCAGATGCGCGAGCGTCGGCGCTTCATCGCGCTGGCCCGGGAGCTTAAGCAGGCCCCCGCCGGCTGGACCGGGGGGCTTCCCGCGCACGTGGAGTCGTTGCTGTGGATCTGGCAGGTGCGTACCGGTCTGGTGGTGCTGGTGCTGGGCAGCTTCCACCTGGTGCTGATGAGCCTGGACATCCTGACCCCGCTGTTCGGCGAGCGGGTCGGGATCGAGGCGGCGACCTCGATGCTGCGCACCTCGGCGGGCCTGGTCTGGCTGTACGCGGTGCTGCTGGTCGCCGTCGAGTTCCACGCCAGCGTCGGGCTCTACCGGCTGGCGATCAAGTGGGGCCTCGGCGCACGGATTCCCCGCCGCGTGCTGCACTTTATCGAGCGGGTGCTGCTGTGGTTCTTCCTGGGGTTGGGCGCGCTGGTGCTGGTGGTGCTGGCCGGCTGGCTCGACCCGCCGCTTGAGTTTCTGCTCGAGGGCCGCGGATGAACCTGACCCAGACCGATGTGCTGATCATCGGCGGCGGCCTGGCCGGCGAGCGCTGCGCGCTGGAGGCGGCCGCTGCGGGTCAGCGCGCGATCATCGCCTCGCTGGTGCCGCCGCGGCGCAGTCACAGTTGCGCCGCCCAGGGCGGGATGCAGGCGGCGCTGGCCAATTGCGTCAAAGCCTTCGGCGACTCTCCGGACCTGCATTTCCTGGACACCGTGCGCGGCTCCGACTGGGGCGCCGACCAGGAAGTGGTGCGGATGTTCGTCGATCACGCCCCCCGGGCGGTGCGCGAGCTTGCCCATTTCGGGGTCCCGTGGACCCGGGTGCGCCCCGGGGTCAACCGCTACTTCATCCGCGGCCGCTCGGTCGAGATCGAGGAGCCCGAGGAAAAAGCCGGCCTGATCATGCACCGCGATTTCGGCGGCACCGCCAAGTGGCGTGCCTGCTATGCCGCCGCCGGCACCGGTCACGCGGCGCTGTACGCGCTCGACAGCGAGGTGGTCCGGTTGGGGGTCGAGGTGCGCGACCGGCTCGAGGCGCTGGCGCTGATCCACGACGGCGAGCGCTGCCTGGGCGCGGTGACCCGGTGCCTGCGCACCGGGGAGCTGGGCGCGATCCTGGCCACATCCACCGTGATCGCCACCGGCGGGTACGGGCGCATCTACGGGAGCTACACCACCAACGCGACGATCAACGAGGGCACCGGGGCGGTGCTGGCGCTGGATACCGGGATCGTGCCGCTGGGTAACCCGGAGGCGATCCAGTTCCACCCGACCGGGCTGTGGCCAAGCGGGATTCTGGTCACCGAGGGCTGCCGCGGCGACGGCGGCTACCTGCTCAACGCCGCGCTCGAGCGCTTCATGGTGGAGCTGGAGCCGGCCAAGCAGGAACTGGCCAGCCGCGACGTCGTCTCGCGCCACATGGTGCAGCAGATCTTCGACGGCAAGGGCGTGGAGCATCCGGCCGGCCCCCACCTGTGGCTGGATCTGCGCCACCTCGGCAAGACCCACCTGACCACCAAGCTGCGTGAGGTCTACGAGATCTGCCGCGACTTTCTCGGGATCGAGCCGTGGAATGCGCTGATCCCGGTGCGCCCGAGCCAGCACTACTCGATGGGTGGGGTCCGGGTCAACAAGGACGGGCAGGCCTACGGGCTCGAGGGCCTGTTTGCGGCCGGCGAGGCGGCCTGCTGGGACATGCACGGATTCAACCGGCTCGGCGGCAACAGCCTTGCCGAGACCCTGGTCGCCGGGCGCATCGTCGGCGCCGCCGCGGCGGCCCACGCGGCGCGCACCGAGCCGTCGGTCGATACCGGGCTGATCGGGGAATTCGTCGCCCGTGAAACGGCGCGGATCGCGGACTGGCGCGCGCATGCCGGCGGCGGACCGTCGGTCTACGAGCTGCGCGACCGGATGGGCGAGATCATGATCGAACAGGTCGGGATCTTCAGAAACGGCGCCGACCTGGAAGCCGCCGTCGGTGAGCTGCGCGGACTGCTCGACGCCGCGTCCACCGCGCGCCTCAGGGCGAATACGCCGGGGGCCGATCCGGAGTTGAGCTCTGCGCTCCGGCTCGAAGGCATGCTCCGGCTGGCGCTGGTCACCGCGCAGGGCGCGCTGGCGCGCACCGAGAGCCGCGGCGCCCACTACCGCACCGACCACCCGGCGCGCGACGACGCCAACTGGCTCAGCCGCACGCTGGTGCGCTGGGGGCGTGCCGAGGCCGAGCCCCGTTTTGCCTACGAGCCGGTCGGCCTGCTCGACCTGCCGCCGGGCGGGCGCGGGTACGGCGCCGACGAGCGGCGCGCGATGACGCTCAGCCTGGCGGACTACAACACCAGCGTGGAGCGCGAGCAGGCCGCGCAGGGGCGGATCGAAAGCGCGGAGCCGCTGGGTGCCAGCCTGCGGCCCGGCGCCTGGCGCGACGCCGAGGAGCGGGCCGGACTGAAACCGACGAAAGCTCAATGAGCGAGCCAATGCGAGAACTCAGCTTCGAGATCTTCCGCTACAACCCGGCGGACCCGGATTCGCGCCCGCAGATGTGCCGCTACCAGCTGCGCGAAGAACCCTACATGACGCTGTATCGGGCGTTGAACCAGATCCGCGAGCGCGAAGATCCGAGCCTCCAGTTCGATTTCTCGTGCCGCTCGGCGGTGTGCGGCTCCTGCGGGATGATGGTCAACGGCCGCCCGGCGCTCGCGTGCAAGACGCTGACCTCGAGCCTGAGCCCGGTGATCCGGCTGCATCCGCTGCCGGCGTTCAAGCTGATCGGGGACCTGTCGGTCGACACCGGGACCTGGTTTCGGGAGATGAACGAGCGGGTCGGAGCCTGGATCGAGGCGCGCGCACCGTTCGATCCGGACGCCCAGGAAGCGCGCATGGACGACGACCTGGCCGCGGCGATCTACGAGGCCGACCGCTGCATCGAATGCGGCTGCTGCGTGGCCTCGTGCGGGGTCGCCAACACCCGGCCGGGGTTCGTCGCGCCGGCCGGCATGAACCGCATCGCCCGGTTCATGATGGACCCGCGCGATGCCCGCGGCGACGGCGACTGGTTCGAGGTGGTCGCCGGCGAGGACGGGGTATTCGGTTGCGTCGGCCTGATGGCGTGCCAGGACGTGTGCCCGAAGGAACTCCCGCTGCTCGAGGTCTATTCCTACCTGCGCCGCCGCGCGCTGGCGGCCGCGTTCGTCAAGACTGCTCGAGCCGCTCCCGGATCAGGCGAGCCAGCGTGAACAACTCGAACGGCTTGCGAACCAGAGGTACGTCCATTTCCCCGGCACTGTTCGACTGAATGACGTCATCGGCATAACCGGACATCAGAATCGCGGCTGCCCGGGGCTGCAACCGCCGCGCCTGCTCGAGGAATTCCACCCCGTTGACTCCGGGCATCACCACGTCGCAGACAATCACGTCGATCATCAAGTGCTCGGCGCGACACTGCTCGAGCCCGGATTTCGCGTCGGCCGCCGTGAGCACCCGGTAGCCGAGCCCGCCCAGGCCCTGTTTCAGAAACGCCCGAATCTGGTCTTCGTCCTCGACGACCAGGACGGTCTCCGAACCACCAACCGCCTCCAACGGCGGCGGCACCAGGGTGATGGCATCGGCCGGCCTCGGCGAACTGGGCAGCTCGATCTCGACGTTGGTGCCCGAGCCGGGACGACTGTCGATGCGAATTCGACCCTTCGCGGCGGTGATGATGCCGTGCACCGTCGACAGCCCGAGCCCGGTGCCCCGACCCATTGGTTTGGTGGTGAAGAACGGTTCGAAAGCGCGTGACAGCGTCGCCTCGTCCATGCCCACACCGCTGTCGGCAACGGTCAGGACGACGCAACGGCGCCCGGATTCCCGATTTGCGGTGGTGATTCGCAGTTGCCCCCCCTCGGGCATTGCATCGCGCGCGTTCATCGCCAGGTTGAGGATGACCTGCTGCATCTGCCCCGGGTCCAGTTCGACCGGGTCGAGGTCGTCCGCGCACTCGACCGTCAACTGGATGTCTTCACCGATCATCGTGCGCACCATGCCCTCGAACTCGCCGATGAGGTCGCCGAGATCGACCACGCGGGTGTCCAGGGGTTGGGGGCGGCTGAAAGCGAGCAGCTGCCGCGTCAGCGCCGCGGCCTGCTGGCCTGCGCGGCGGATTTCGGTGAGGCCGCCGCTCAAACGCTCGTCACCGCCGGACTTCCCGAGCATCAGTTCGGCCTGGCCGAGGATCGCGGTCAGGAGGTTGTTGAACTCGTGAGCGACACCGCCAACGAGCAGGCCGAGCGCCTCGAGTTTTTGCATGCGATGCATGCGATCCCGGCTCTCGGCCAGCGCCGCCTCCGCCGCCTCCTGCCGTGCCATCGACGATCTCAGCCGCCGGGTCACGGTCCAGGTCACGAGGAATGCGGCGGCCACCAGAATCACCACAGCGCCCAGCAGCGAGAGCGCTCGGGTCGCCGCGGATTCGGTCTTGGCGTAAGCCTCGTCGGCGGCGACCAGGTGCTGGCGATAGAATTGCCTGATGGCGAGATCGAGGCCGGAAATCGCATCCCGCGCCGCTTCCTCCCTGCCTTCGTTGACGGCGGCGCTGACGACCTCGAGGCGCTTGGCGATCCGATCCAGGGTCGCGACGAACTGCGGGTCCTGGTAGCGATTCTGCAGTTCCTGAAGCTGAGTGAGAATCGTGGACAGCATGCTCAGGATGCCGCGGGCGTCGGGCCCCGAACGGATCGCGTCACCCGCATCCGTTCCCGTTCCGCTGAACGCGGCGGGCCGGTCCAGCAAATCGAGGATCGATTGGTTTTCGCGACCAAAATCGGTCGCCAGCGCGGCCGAACCGAGATTGTACAGGTTGGCCCGCTCTTGAGCCTCCCGAACGACTTCCCGCGTGAAAAAAAGCCCGACGATCACGGCAGCCGCCACGATCATCACGGCCGCCATCATCAGGTAGAAATAACGAAAAACGTAGCTTGACTTTGCTTCTCGCCCGGTCATTTTCGGTCGCTGGCCTCGAGCGAGGACTGCGTGGCCGCGGCGATGCGCACATCCTCGAAGTCGCCGCGGCGAGCGGGCATGTACTCGCCGGCGCCCAGGTGCTGCAGCAGGGAACGATGCTCGGGATTGCGTGCATCGAGTGCGAGAAATGCATCCCGGAGCAGGATCTTCACCGACGGGCGCATGGATTCCTGAACCGCCCAGACGTAGTTGGGATATGCGGGCGTGGTCTCCACGATACGAACATCGTTTTCGGTCACCTGCCGCGCAGCGAAAAGGGACCCCAGGATGACGCAGTTGGTGACGCCGAGCGCCACGCGCCCGTCGCGCACCCAGAAAGTGGTTTCGTCATGGCCCGCGGAATAATGAACGGAGGAAAAGAACCGTTCGGGGTCGATGCCCGCTTTGGTCAGGAAATGCCTGGGCATCAGATGTCCGGAAGTCGAAAGCCGTGGACCGAACGCAAAATCCCGGCCCTCGAACTGTGACACCGATCGTCGATCGCTGGAGCTTCGGGTGATAAAGCAGCTCGTGAAACGCAGGTCCACGTCACGCATGATCAGCGGCTCGGCGCCGCTGCGGCTCTCTGCCTGCGTGAACGTGAGCCCACCGAAATTCGCCATGTCCAGGCGGCCCGAATGGAAATCGTCCAACAGCTGCTGGTATCCGTCGGGGATTACCAGCTCGATGTCGAGCGAGGTCGTCTCGATCAGATAGCGGATGAGCGGCGAATACTCGGAGATCAGCGACTGCCGCGACTGGTCGGGCAGCACCCCGATCCTGATCAGCCCCGGTTTCCCATTCTCGAACCCGTCACCACAGGCCAGGATCGTGGCCGACAGCACGACAACCGTAATCAAGCTCCACAGAGGCCCGGTCCGCGCCCGGTTCCTATAATCCATTAGGTTTGCTTTCATTGCCCGGGTCTTCTCGTGGAGATAGTGTACTCCATATCATCGGAGTACCGCGGGGACGAGGGGCGGTCGCAGCCGATCCGCAGTTGGTTCGCAACTCCAATAGTCGAACCGGTCGGTTGATGAAACGGACGGTCGACCTACGGCGGGGGCTTGCCGGACGGTTCGGCTCGGTGCCTGGCCGCGGCCAGGACGTTGTCGACGATCTGCATCATCCCTCCCGCGATCCTCCCGATCGCCTCGACGTGGCGCCGCTGCTCCGGTTCGAGGCCCGCCTCCTCCGTCAGCAACTGGGTAAACCCCAGGATCGCACTGATCGAATTCCTCATGTCGAAAGAGGCGATCGCGCGCGCCTCGCCCGCGGTCGCGTCGGCGGGCGGTTCGGCGTCCAG
>JBFJNB010000044.1:0-10349 GCA_041633655.1 Lysobacterales bacterium
CGCGGTCATCGCGCTCCACACCGTCAGCGACAGCGCGACGATGTCGCGGCGGTTGCCGCGATCCGCCCAGCGCGCGATCGGGATCCCGCAGGTGACGTAGAACAGCGCGAAGCTGAACCCGGACAAAAGCCCCAACTGGGTGTCGCTCAGCCCCATGTCGGCCTTGATGGATTCCTGCAGGATCACCAGGATCTGGCGGTCGATGAAATTGAAGATGTAGACCACCATCAGCACCGCGAGCACGTAGCGGCGCGAGCGGGACCCGGCAATCGAGCCCGGAGCGGGTGCGGGAATCTGAGTCAGCGGCCGACCTTGTGGCTTGTTGTTGGAGCGCCGATTCTAACCCAACCGCGCCCGCGTTGCGGTCATTCAGCGGCCGTTCAGCTTGCGGTAATATCGTAAGCCGGTCCCGCACAGAGCGACGGTGGATTCCGCTCACCCTCACGGAGCACGGCGATGCGTCGGTGGCTGGTTTGCTGGCTGGTCCTGTACGGCGTCGCGGCGCACGCCGCCGGGAACTCGATCGTCGGCGACCCTGCGGAACTTGCCGCCCGGATCGCCGCGGCCAATGATCAGCCGGGCTTTCACCACAACATTCGGGTCCACGGTACGTTCCGCTTCGGGCCGCAACACCACCTGCCGGTGGTCACCGGACTGATTTCCATCATCGGCGGTGTTCCGGCCCCGCGGTTCGAGGCCGTCGACGGCGGCCCGGACCAGTTGCTGCGGGTCGCCGCCGCAGCGGAGTTGAAACTGTCCGGCATCGTGATTGCCGGCTTTCGTCTCAGCGACATCCATACCCATGACGGCCCGCTGCTGGACAATCGCGGCAGGCTGGTGGTCCAGGACCTCCGTTTCGAGAACGTGACCGGCATCGTCGGTGGCGGCTTCTGCTGCTCCCATGAACGGTATCCGGTGATTCGCAACTTCGGCGCCCTGGAGGTCAGGCGGACCGCGTTCCTGGACTCCGGCGTCGACAGCAATTTCCCCGGTTCGCTGGTGACCAACGACGGCGGCGAGGCGTTGCTGGAGACGGTCCTGGCGGCACAGTTCGCGGATCAGAGGCTCGCCGGCTCGGTCGCGAACTTCGGGGGTAAAGTGAGGATCGTCAACGCGACGTTGATGATTCCCGGCACGACGATTTTCTCGAGTCCGGGGGCGCTGACCGAGGTGGGTAACTCGATTATCGGGGGCGCCCCTGTTCCGCCCGATTTGGAGATCGAGCGCTGCGACGGACCGGTAGCCAGCCTCGGCCACAACCTCGTCGCCGGAAACCCCTCCTGCGGGTTCGCGGCGCCAGGCGACCGGGTGGTCACCGACCTGGGTCTGACGGCGCTGCGGCTGCAGCGCTCGCCGCGGGAGCTGCCGACTCCGGTGCTCGCCCCGGCCATCGGCTCGGCGGCGCGGGACAGCGCCGACCCCGATCTGTGCCCCGGCGTCGATCTGCTCGGGCGCATCCGCCCGGTCGACAGCGACGGGGACGGCGAGCCGGTGTGCGAGCGCGGGGCGGTCGAAGTCGCCCGGGTGGCATTGACCGATGGCGGCGCAAACGGCCTTTACTACGTGCCCGAGCACGACGGCCACTACCTGTACCTGCTGGAAAACAGCTTCAATACCCTGCTGATCTGGAACACGTTCGATCGGAACGGCAACCAGGCGTGGATTCTCGCCACCGGCGACCTGATCGACGGCCGCTACCTCGACGCCCCGGCGTTCATCAACGAAAACGGGGTGCTGACGCCCGAGGGGCCGGTGAACATCGACCGCGCGCAGCCATGGGGTCGGCTGCGGCTCGAACTCGAATCCTGCAATCGCGGCCGCGTCCGCTTCGACTCGGACCGACCGGGGTTCGGTTCCGGTGAGTTCGCCATCGTGCGCCTGGCCGCGGTGCGCCAGCTCGGCTGCCTCGAGCAGACTTTCTGACGCGTCGCCGCGGTTCGCGCGCCGCCAGGGCCACCGACGGCGGTGCTATGATCGATCCGGACAGCCGCCGGGATTTCTGCCGATGACGCAAACCAAGGTGCTGGTGGAGACACTGAAGCGCGTGCTGCGCGCGGAAAAGATCACCTACGCGCGGGTGGCGGAGGCGCTCGGCTTGAGCGAGGCCAGCGTCAAGCGCATGTTCGCGCGCGCCAACTTCACCCTCGCGCGCCTGGAGCAGGTGTGCGATCTGGCGGGGCTGCCGCTGGCCGAACTGGTGCGGCTGGCCGACGCCCGCCCGGAACCGATTACCATGCTGACCCCGGAGCAGGAGCACGATCTGCTGGCGGACCGCAAACTGCTGCTGGTTGCGTTCATGGTGCTCAACGACTGGAGCGCCGAGCAGATCACCGCGACGTTTCGGTTGGATCGGCACGAGGTCGTGCGCAAGCTGGCCAAGCTCGATCGCCTCGGGATGATCGAGCTGTTGCCGGGCAACCGGGTGCGGCGGCTGGTCGCGCGCAATTTCAGCTGGCGCAAACGGGGCCCGGTGCAGCGGTTCTTCGAGCAGGAGGTCAAGAAGGACTTCCTCGCCAGCCGTTTTGCCGGCGATGGCGAGCACCTGCGCTTCATCGGCGGATTGATCTCGCGCCAGTCGCTCACGCGCATGCACCAGGCGATCGATCGGATCACCCGCGAGTTCGACGAGCTGGTCCAGGACGACGTCGGCCTGCCGCACGCGGACAAGGTGGGCGTCGGCGCGGTGTTCGCAATCCGGCCCTGGGAGGTTCCGGCGTTCACGGCGTTGCGCCGTTAGAAATCAGCCGGAGTCGGGTCCGACACTTCACAGCGGCGCAATGCGCGCTAGATTGAAGGGGGGTACTACGATTGGAGGGCAGTCGGTGTCGATAATCTGCGAGCTGGGTCTGGCCCAGCGATTCGACGCGGGGCGCATCGCGCTGCTGTCAAGAAACCTGGTCGAGCACGGCCTGCCCTGGTCGTGGACCCCGGACCGGGTACGCCGGTGCATTCGGCATGCGGACTATGTGGTCGCGGTGGCGCGCTCGCAAAGCCATCTGATCGGGTTCGCGATCATGCACTTCCTGGAGCACCACGCGCACCTGTGCCTGCTCGGGATCGAGCCGGAATACCAGCGCCGCGGCGTCGGCCGCCGCCTGGTGGCCTGGCTGGAAAAAAGCGCGCGGGTAGCCGGCGTGTTCACGGTCATCCTCGAGGTGCGCGAGTCGAACGAGGCCGCGATCCGCTTTTACCGGCGTCTCGGCTATATCGACGACCGCACTTTTCGCGGCTACTACGCGCCCGACGAGGGCGCGCTGCGGATGAGTCACAACCTGCGTATCTCGGTCTGAGCTAGGAGCCTGGGCCGCAGGAAGATCATGGCTGCAAAGCCGCTCTCATCCATAGATATCGGCTTTTCGCTTTCACGATTTCCTACGGCCCAGGCTCCGGCGCTTCGGGATTCCGTCCCAGATCGGCCCCTGCTATGATCCCGGGCCCCTTCTCTGGCAACGCGCCGAGCTGACCGATGAACGATTACGCCCACATCCGCGACCGCCGGGAGGACCGCGAGGCCTTCTGGATGCCGTTTACCGCCAACCGCCAGTTCAAGCACGATCCACGCCTGTTGGTCGCCGCCGAGGGCATGTACTACACCGACATCCGCGGGCGCCAGGTGCTCGACGGGACCGCCGGGCTGTGGTGCTGCAACGCCGGCCACGGACGCAAGCGGATCGTCGAGGCGGTTCGCCGCCAGATCGCCGAGATGGACTACGCGCCGACGTTCATGATGGGCCACCCGCTGCCGTTCGAGCTGACCAACCGGCTGACCGAGGTGCTGCCCGGAGACATCGATCACGTGTTCTTCGCCAATTCCGGCTCGGAAGCGGTCGATACCGCGCTGAAAATCGCGCTGGCCTACCACCGCGCCCGCGGCGAGGGCGCGCGCGAGCGCCTGATCGGACGCGAGAAGGGCTACCACGGGGTCGGTTTCGGCGGAATCTCGGTCGGGGGGCTTCCCAACAACCGCAAAGCATTCGGCACCTTGATCCCGGGGGTCGATCACCTGCGCCACACGCTGGACCTGGACCGCAACCGCTTCAGCCGCGGCCTGCCCGAGCACGGGGTGGAGCTGGCCGAGGATCTGACCCGGCTGATCCAGCTGCACGACGCCTCGACCATCGCCGCGGTGATCGTGGAGCCGATCGCCGGCTCGGCCGGCGTGATCCTGCCGCCGAAGGGGTATCTCAAGCGCCTGCGCGAGATCTGCGACGCACACGGGATCTTGCTGATTTTCGACGAGGTAATCACCGGCTTCGGACGCACCGGTGCGGCGTTCGCTGCCGATGAGTTCGAGGTCCAGCCGGACATGATCGTGATGGCCAAGGGGCTGACCAGCGGTACCGTGCCGATGGGTGCCGTCGGGGTCCGCCGCCACGTCTACGACGCCTTCATGCACGGGCCGGAGCACCTGATCGAGCTGTTCCACGGCTATACCTATTCCGGGCACCCGCTGGCCTGCGCGGCCGGCATCGCGACGCTGGAGACCTACCTCGAGGAAGGGCTGCTGACGCGCGCAAGCGAGTTGGCCCCGGCGTTCGAGAACGCGGTTCACTCCCTCAACGGCGGCCCGCACGTGGCCGACCTGCGCAATTACGGACTGGTCGCCGGGATCGAGCTGGAGCCGCGCCCGGATGCGCCGGGGGCGCGCGCATTCGAGGCCCACGTCCGGTGCTTCGAGCGGGGACTACTGGTGCGTTTCACCGGCGACACGATTGCGCTGTCGCCGCCGCTGATCGTTGAACCAGCCCAGATCGAGCGCATGTTCTCGCTGATCGGGGAGGTTCTCGAGTCTCTCGACTGAGGGGTACCGCCCCGGTATCGTTCATTGCAAATCCGGCCCAACTGTCAAATAATCCGGGCCAGGGGTAGACAGGCACGGACCGGCCGGGACGAAGCAATTCGATGAGAGACTGCAAGCGACAGCAGATGCGAATCGCGGCCCGACTCTCCATCGCGCCGGCCGCTTTCGCCTCCAGGCCGGATCCCCGCCTCGATCGTTCTCGGCCGCGCGCGACCGCGCCGTGGAGCGTTCGTGGATCATAGCCTGAGCAGCGTTCCGCTGCTGTCGCTGGGACGCGAGGCCGGCCTCCCGAGCGGCCAGATCCATGCCCTGGCCCAAGACCCCGCCGGCGTATTCTGGATTGCCACCCCGAGCGGATTGGCGCGCTACGACGGCTCTCGTGTGTACACCTACGCGCGGCCGCAGGGACTGTCCTCGCAGGGACTGCGCTCGCTCGCGGTCGCCGCCAATGGCAGCGTGTGGATCGGATCGGACGTCGGCATCGATCTGATGGATCCGGATTTGACGGTCAGTCGACCGGGCGGCGAAGACGAATGGCGGTTTGGATTCGTCGAGTGCATCTGCTGCGCCGGGGAGACGGTCTGGCTGGGCACCGCCGCCGGTCTGGTGCACGGGGAGTCGGGACGCTGGCGGCTGGTCGACGCCGAGCAGCTCGTCGGGCGACTGGTGCGCGACCTGTGCGTTGGCAACCGCGGCACGCTTTGGGCGGCGGTCGCCGGTGAGGGCGTCTTCTGTCGCCGGCAGGGACATTGGATCCAGGCGACCGATCCGGACCTGCGCGGGCTGGGCGAGGTGCTGTGCCTGGCGCCCGGTGCCGACGACCGCCTGTTCGTCGGCGGTGCTCACGGCCTGGCCGAGATCAACGGTCGCGGCCAGGTGTGCGCGCTGCTGGAGGGGACCTCGAAGGTCACCGCGGCGCTTTTTTCCGGTGACGAGCTGTGGCTCGGCATCGGCGGCAGGCTGTGCGTTTACTCCAAGCGCGGCGACCTGTGGCGGCAGGACGAAGTCATCCGCGACAACGCTCCGGTCAATGATTTCCAGCTCGATTCTTTCGGCAATGTCTGGGCCGCGACCGAAAGCGAAGGCGTGCTGAAGATCAGCGTCCTGCGCAAGGTCATTCGGCCGCTGAAGCTGCCCGGGGCGCAGGCGATCTTCTCGATCCGCCCGGGCACCGGCGAAGCGCTGCTGGTCGGTGGCGATCAGAGCAGCTGGGAATTGCCGGCCGATCCGGTCGCCGCGCCGCGCCGAATCGGGGACCTCGACCAGCAGGCCGTCTGGGACCTGGTGCAGGACCGCCACGGGACCATCTGGGCGGCCACCGCCAGCGGCTTGTGGAAGCTGCCGGCGGACGCGGCGCCGCAATCCGTGGGTGAAGACCACCGGGTGCTCTCGCATCCCAATCGGGCGCTATGCGTGCGCGGTGACGACCTGTGGGTCGGCACCCTCACCGGCTGCGCAGTGGTTCGGGGCGACGGGTCGGTGACCACCATCAATGGACCCGACGGCCGCTCGCTGGGCTACGTGTACACGATGGCCGAGGACCGCCGCGGCCGGCTGTGGCTCGGTACGCTTGGCAACGGCTTGTGGGTGGAGACCGACGATGGTTTCGAACGCGTGCTGGACGGCCCGCTGACCAAGATGGGCAACACCTACGCGATCAACGTGCGCGAAGACGACACACTGGCCGTGGTCCAGGATGACCGGATCGCGCTGATCGCGCCGAACGGCCGGGCGCGGCTCTTGGCGGTCAGCGACGAGCCGATCGCCGGCTGGGCGGTCCGCTGGACCCCGGACGGGAACCTGTGGGCCGGCACCACCAGCGGTCTGGCTCAGTACGACGGCGACGACGGCCATCGGCTGCGCCAGGTCAGCGCACTGCTCGGGCTGTCCGCGTGGGAGTTCACCACCAGCCGCAGCCTGTTCGTCGGCCCAGACGGCAAGTTCTACTGCGGGCTGAACTCCGGACTGGTCATGGTCGACCCGGCGCAGATCGATCCGCTGCACACCCCCCCCGAGGTGCACGTTTCGCGGATCGACTGGGGCAGCACCGAACCGAGGATCGAGGACCAGCGATACCTGGTCCAGCCCGGCCGCTGGACCCTGCGCGTGGACGTATTTTCGGCCTGGTATCTGGACGAGCGGGATCTACAGTATCGCTACCGCCTGGTCGGTTTCGACGACGCCTGGTCGGATCTGCGCTCTCGCCCCGAGGTCTACTACAATTCGCTGCCGCCGGGGGACTATCAGCTCGAAGCCCAGGCCTACAACCGGCTGGTCGGCTTCGGTCCGATCGCGTGCCTGATGCAGATCCGGGTGCAGACCCCGGGCTGGGTCAAGAGCTGGCTGCTGGCCCCGGTGCGGGGGCTCAACGCGGTGCTGCGAATCAACCAGGCGTTGTTTCGCAACCGCGCGCTGCTGCAGAAAACCCAGATGCTGGAGCAGATCGTGCGCGAACGCACCGACGACCTGCGCCAGGCCAAGGAGCGACTGGAACGGCTCAACGCCGGACTGGAGCAGCAGACCTTGACCGACGCGCTGACCGGGATCGGGAACCGGCGCTACTTCGACGAGATCATCGGCAAGGAGCTGGGCCGCTCGGTGCGCGGCGGCCAGCCGCTGTCGCTGATCGTCATCGACATCGACCACTTCAAGGCCTACAACGACCGCTATGGACACACCAGCGGCGACAAGTGTCTGGTGCTGGTGGCGCGCGAGCTGCAGAAGGTGCTGTTTCGCCCGGCCGACGCGATCGCCCGCTACGGTGGCGAGGAGTTCGCGATCGTGCTGCCCGGCACCGACGTCGGCGGCGCGATGCTGCTGGCCGAGCGCCTGCGCGAGGCGATCGAGAGCCTGAGCCTGGTCCACGAGGCCTCCCCCACCGCGCCCCACGTGACCATCTCGCTCGGCGTGACCACGTTGACCGGCGGCTCGGAGCAGACCACGATCACCGCCGAACTCATCGTCTCGGTCGCCGATGCGGCGCTGTACACGGCCAAGGAAAGCGGCCGGAATCAGTGCGTTTTTCGCCCCCTGGAGGTCGGGGCGTGACCGTCGCTCATCGGCCGGTACGCCACGCAGTCGATCTCGACCTGGGCGCCGAGCGCCAGATCGGCGCGGCCGACCGTGATCCGGGCCGGGACATCGGTCCCGATGATCCGCTGGTAGGCCGCGTTCATCTCGGCGAAAGTGCCGAGGTCGTGCAGATAGACGTTGACCTTGACCACGTCGGCAAAGCCCGCGCCGCAGGCGGCGAGGATTTTTTCGATGTTGCGCAGGGTCTGCTCGGTCTCCGCGCCGGTCCCCCCGGGAACCAGCTCCATCGTGCCCCCGGCGACGCCCAGGGTGCCCGACACGAAAATGAAATCGCCCGCGACGGTCGCGTGGCTGAAGGCCGGGAGCCGCGCCACGCCGTCTAAGTTGACCCGCTCGACACTCACTCGGGCTTCCTGAAGCGCAGCGTCATCCGGTCGCTTTCGCCGATGGCCAGATACTTGTCCTGATCCCTCTCGCCGAGGCGCAGGCTCGGCGGCAGGGTCCAGACCCCTTCGGGATGGTCCCTGGTGTCGCGCGGGTTCGCGTTGACCTCCGAGCGCGCCTCGAACTCCAGCCCGGCGGCTCGGGCCAGCGCGATGACCGCCTCCTCGGACACGTACCCCTGCGCGGCGGTCTGCTTGGGTTCGGTGCCGTCCGGTGCCCGGTGCTGCACCACGCCCAGGACCCCGCTGGGCTTCAGCACCCGGGCGAATTCGGCGAAGATCCCCTCGGCGATGCCGGCGCCGATCCAGCCGTGGACGTTGCGAAACGTGAGCACCATGTCCGCCGAGGCGGGTGCGCCCAGCGAGGCCGACTGCGGCGGCGAATAAGGCACCAGCTCGACCTGGTCGTATACGTCCGGGCGCTCGGCGAATTTGGCCGCGAGCTCCTGGCTCAACCGATAGCGATAGGCCGGCTGCCCCTCGACCTCGACGTCGTAGGCGGCCACCCGCAGCTTGCCCTGGTCGCGCAGCACCGGTGCCAGCACCTCGGTGTACCAGCCCGATCCGGGCCAGATCTCGATCACCGTCATCCCGTCCGAGACCCCGAAGAAGGTCAGGGTGCCGACCGGGTGGCGGTATTTGTTGCGGGCCACGTTGGCTTCCGAGCGGTGGTCGCCGAACATGCCCTGCTCGATGCGCGCGGCCACCGAGGCGTCGCCGGCGAAGGCAGGGGCCGCGGTTGCCAGGATCAGCAGGGTCGCCAGGAATGAACGCATGGTCAAAGCTCCAACGTGATTCAGGGAGGCAGCATGATAGCGGAAACGGTTCCGCAACGTGAATCGGGACTGTTATATTCGCCGACTGGTTGAGTGCAGGGAGAAATGGGGATTTCGTCACGCACATGGCTGCACATCGGCCTGGCGGCCCTGGTACTGGCAGCACTGCTGGCGTGGGTGGCCTACGAGGCGTTCAGCCCCCGCTTCGACGCCGCCTACGTGGGCGCGGCGACCTGCGGGCAATGCCATACGGCGATCTACCCGCTGTGGCAGGGGTCACCACACGCGAACATGACCCGAACCGCGTCCGCGGCCTCGGTGGTCGGGGATTTCGACGACCACGCCTGGTTCCTGCCCGTTAAGGACCGGCGCGGTCCGCTCGATCAACTCCCGGCAGCCCGGATGTTCCGTCGCGACGACCGGTTCATCATGGCCCTGCGCCGCCCCGACGGCGAACGCTTCGACGACTTTCCGATCGAATACGTGATCGGCTATCAGTACCGCCAGGTCTACCTGACCCGCGAGCCGGGTGGCGTGCTGCGCCGGCTGCCGCTGCAGTGGTCGGTCACGCGCCGCGAGTACTTCCCCTACTGGAACCTGCAGGAGGGCAGCTCCCCGTCCGCAGCCGACTTTCGGGCCCAGATGACGTCGCTGAACTCGGCCTGGAATCTGTTCTGCGCTCGCTGCCACACGACCCACCTGTCGGTGCTGGACAAGGACCCCGACCATACCCGCGCGGTGACCGAGTGGGTCGACGACGGCATCGCCTGCGAGGCATGCCACGGTCCGGGCAGCCTGCACGTCGAGTACTTCCAGGGCAGCTATCCGAACCGGATCGCGGCCTGGGTCGAGAGCAAGCTCGCGGGCCGGCCGGTGGCTTACATCGCCAGCGCGGACAAACTCGACAAGGGGCGCGCGATGAGCGTCTGCGCCCGCTGCCACGGCTCGGACATCCTGATGTCTCATACCGACGTTTACCGCACCTACGAGCCCGGGTACAGCCGCGAGGGTCGCACCAACGACATCTCGAAGTACTTTCAGGCGACCGCCCTCACCCCGGATCGCCGGCAGCCGACGGTGGAGACTTACGCCGACGGCGAACCCAGGGGAATCGGCATGCTGTTTCGTTCGCTGATCGAGTCGGATTGCTACCAGCGCGCGGAGATCCGCTGCTACGACTGCCACGACCCGCACCAGAACAAACTGGCCGCCGCGCCCGGGCTGCTGGAGCCCTCACCGGCCAGCAACGACTATTGCCTGGGCTGCCACGCCGCGATCGGGGGTGAACTGTTTGCC
>JBFJNB010000045.1:0-10192 GCA_041633655.1 Lysobacterales bacterium
CCCGCGTTGGAGGTGCCGGTGCAATTGGAATCCGGCGGCCCCAGCGGGTTCGAGCTCGGCGACGACGGCGTCCAGTCGGTGCCCGAAGAGATCCACGAGGACGCGTATTGCGAACTGGTCGCCCCGAGCGCCGGTCCTCCGGCAACCGAAGCGATGACTAACACTAGACCCGCGGCCTGCGCCCAGGATTTTAGCAACATTTCTTTCCCTCCTTGTCCGGCGCTTTTGCGGCTACCGGAAAAACCCTGCGTATTGAATAGCCCCACTGATAGGCTAGCATTTGCGGGGCTTGCTGGCTATGCAGGTCACGCGGACTCAGGGCGTCAGCTCACCCCAGTGCTCGAGCAGGTGAGCCGCGCTGCGGGCGGCGAGCGCGTGCACGGTAAAGGTCGGATTGACCCCGCCGCTCGATGGAAACAGACCCGGTCCGGCGATCACCAGATTGGGCAGGTCGTGGGTCTGCCCGTAGCCGTTGGTGACCGAGGTCTTCGGGTCGTCGCCCATGATCGTTCCGCCCATGATATGCATCGCGCCCTGCGGCCCGGTCCAGACCTCTTTGGCACCAGCGGCCTCGAAGATCGCCTTGCCCTGTTCCAACACCGCCAGCCACAGCGCCCTGGACTCCGGGGCGGTGGTGTGGGTTACGCGGGCCAATGGCACACCGAAGCGGTCGCGTCGGTCGCTCAAGGTCACCGCGTTGGTGGCTACGGCTAAGTCTTCGACCACCGCGGTCATCGACGCGAACCCGCGCGCCGCGCGGCGCATGAACCCGTGCAGGTCGGCGCCGAACAGGTCGGGCCGGGTGGTGCCGATGCCCAGCAGGTCGTTGGGCTTGACGGCCTGGGCGATCATCCACTGGTAGCTGCCGAACGCACCCGCCTCGGCGTGGGTGTCCTTGGGGTAGCCGTCCTGGTTCAGGAGCTGGCCGCCGAAGGCGCCCTGCCAGCAGCGCGTTTCCTCGTCGAACAGGCCGTAGATCAGGCCGGCCGGATGGGTCATCGTGTAGCGGCCCACGTGACCACTGGAATTGGCCAGCCCGTTGGGGTGGCGGTCGGTGGCCGAGGCCAGCAGCAGGCGCGGGTTCTGGACCGCGAACGCGGCCAGCACGACCACGTCGGCGTACGCGACCTGGCGCGAACCGGTTGCGTCCACGTACTCGACGCCGGTGGCGCGCTCGCCCGATCCATCGGTCAGCACCCGGGTCACGGTGGCGTCGGTTTCGAGAATCGCGCCCGCGGCAGTCGCCTTTGGCAGATCGATCGTCAACGGATTGGCCAGCGCGCCGATCGGACAGCCGGCGTCGCACCAGCCGTCCCAGATGCACGGGGGCCGACCCTGGTACGGTTCCGAGGTCACCGCCAGCGGCAGCGGCGCGGTGGTCAGCCCGCGGGCCTCGAAGCCGCGCGCCAGGATTTCCGCCTGGGCAAAAACCGGCACCGGCTTCATCGGGTAGGGCGCGCCGGACGGGCGCCAGATTTCCTGATCGGCGTCGCCCGAGATCCCGGATTGCGCTTGCACCTGGTCGTAGTATGGGGCCAGGTCGGCATAGTCGAGCGGCCAGTCGAGTCCCCGGTCGTGATCGGAGCGCACGCGGAAGTCCGTCGGGTGAAGCCGCGGCCAGACCGCGAAATGGTGCAGCGCGGCGCCGCCGACCCCGAAGCCGGCGTTGAACACGTGCCCGACCGGGTTGTCCCCGGCCTCCTCGACCGGCTCGCCGTGCCACTTCAGGCGCCGCGCCCAGATGCCCGAGCTGATCAGGTCTGAGTTCTCACGCGCGGGTCCGGCTTCCAGGATCGCGACCCGCTTGCCGCCCGCGGCCAGCCGTGCCGCCATCGCGCTGCCGGCAGCGCCGGAGCCGACCACGACCGCGTCGAATTTCTCGCCGGCGACGCTCACGCTCCCCACCGGCTCGGCGGCAGGATGTGGGCCATGTACGGGATCCCGAGACCCTCGATGCCCTCGCGCGTGCCGTAGACGACGTCGAGCGAGTCGTTGCGGGTCACGAAATAGAACAGCGGCGCCGGCGGCCCGGACCACCCGGGCGGGTCGGATTGCGCTACCGCCGCGACCAACTCCCGCCGCAGCTCTTCGGCGAGCGCCGCGAACGCGCTGCCGTGGGCGGCTCGGGCGGCCCCGTCCAGCCCCGCCAGACCCGAGCGGTAGAACCCGTCGAACGGCGGATCCAGCCCCAGGTACTTGATCATCAGCAGTTGCTCGCTGCGCGGAGCGCCGAGCTGGTGATCGATGAAATGGCTCAGGCCCGCCGCGGCCGAGCCCGGCAGCAGGGTCTCCCCGAGCGCGTCCAGCGTCGCGACCTCCGCCGCGCTCAGGACTTGTAACGGCACGCCGCGTTCGCGCGCCTGTCCCGGGGTCAGCTCCTCGGCGCAGCCGCCGAGATAGAACGTCAGCAGCGCGGTCCCGCCCCGGCTCAGAAACTTGCGGCGGTCCATTTCCGCGACTCGCGCAGCGCCCCGATCAGAACGAGTAGCGCAGGCTCAGGCCCCACCAGCGCGGCGGCTGGAACGAGATCTCGTTGCAGCCGCACAGGGTCGCCAGGTCGAAACCCTGGATCCCCACCCGCTCGTCGGTGAGGTTGTTGACCTTGAGCGCCGCTTCCCACTGCTCGCTCGGGCTGACCCAGCCGAGGCGCGCGTTGACCATGATGTAGTCGTCGAACTTGTCGGCGTCGAAATTGCGCAGGTTGTAAAAGTACTCGTCCGAGTAGCTGGCATCGCCCGCAATCGACATCGTGCCGCCGAACGCCGGCCATTGGTATCGGATCAGGCCGGTCACCTGGAACTCCGGCGCGTAGGTGGGATCGACGTCGCGGATGATCGGGCCGTCGACCCGCAGCGGCACGTCCTTGACGGTGGCGTCGAACCAGGCCGCCGCCAGCAGGAAGTCGAGCCCGTCGGTGGGGCTGGCCTGAAGCTCGAGCTCGACCCCGAAGTTGTCGGCGTCGGCGTTGATCACCACCCCGGAGACCCCGGTGAACAGGAACGCCTGGTAGTCCTTGTAATCGTAGTAGAACACCGAGCCGTTGAAGCGCGCGCGGCCGTCCCAGATCGAGGCCTTGAACCCGCCCTCGAGCGAGGTCAGCTCCTCCTCGTCGTACGGGATCGCGGTGGTCGGGACCGGCAGGCCGCCGGCCAGTTGCGCGTTGAAGCTGCCCGCCTTGACCCCGCGGTTGATGCCGCCGTAAAGGAGCAGGTTTTCCGAGGCGCGGTAGTCGAGCTGCAGCTTGCCCGCAAACAGCGTGTCGGAGGTTTTGTCGTCGAACGGCTCCGGTCCGTTGGGCCCGAACCGCGGGCCGATCAGGAACGGCGCGCCCTGATGGATCTGGCGCGAATCGGCGGTCCCGTAGATGTTCTGCTCGAAGTGGTAGTCCTTCTCCTCCAGGATCAGCCGCGCGCCCGCGATCAGGATCAGGCGCTCGTTCAGATCCCGCTCGACCTGGCCGAACAGCGAGTACGAATCGGTCTTGAGCCGCGCGTCCGATCCCAGGTCGAACGGTGCGCCGGGGACCACGCTTCCGACCGGGAACTTGAGCCCGTTGTCCGATTCGGAATCGATGTTGAGATAGTAGAACCCGGCCAGCCAGCGCATGTTCTCGGTCTCGCCGTTGACCCGGATCTCCTGGGTAAAGCTGGTCGCGTCCAGCGCCGCATAGTTGGCGGACTGATTGGCCGGCGCCGAGTCTACGTCGATGAAAAGGAGCTTGTCGTAGTCCTTGAAGTCGGTCACCGAGGTCACGGTGGCGCCGTTGGCCAGGGTCCATTCGATGCGCCCGTTGATCCCCCAGGTGTCGACGTGCCCTTGATCCTCGAACGCGAAGTCCCCGGAGGTGTCGAAGTCCTCGCCGTCGGGGTCGATGTAACCGAAGAAATCCGCGCCGGGCGGGCGACCGAAGAAATCCCCGAAGGTGCCGTTGTTGTCGACGTCGGCGCCGAAATCGGAACCGTCTCCGGCGATCGATGCGCGGGTTTCGTTCGGACCCACGTCGATGACATTGATCAACTCGTTGTTGCTGTCGAACACGCCGATGGTCGGCTTGGACTGGTACGGCCCGGTGGCCACGTCGCTGTTGGCCACGTTGGCCGACAGCGTGACTGCGACATCCTCGCTGGGCCGGAACATCAGCGTACCGCGCACCGCCAGCGTGTCGTCGTCGCCCATGTCGGCACCCGCGCCGGGCCCCGGCGAGCCGCCTACCGCGGCCAGCGGGTAGATGTTGTTCAGATACCCATCGTGCTGGTTGTACAGGAACGCGACCCGCCCGGCGACGGTCTCGGAGAACGGCCCGCCGACCGCGCCCTCGAGCGTAACCTGGTTGGCATTGGCACCGGAGTCGAACTCTCCATAGGTCACATCGAGGAACCCGTGCACGCCGTCGAAGGTCGGCTTGCGGCTGATGTAATGAACCAGGCCACCGGTCGCGTTGCGCCCGAACAGCGTGCCCTGCGGCCCCTTGAGAATCTCGACCCGGTCGATGTCGAACACCGCGAAGGTCTGCGCCTGGGCGACCGCGAGGTATCCCTCATCGAGGTACACGGCGTTCGGTGCCTCGACGATGTCGTTGAAGTCGTTCTGGGTCACCCCCCGGATCGTGAACTGGGTGTTCTGCCCGGCCAGGTTGCCGCTGATGTGCACCCCGGGGGTGAATGCGGCGATGTCGAAACTCTGTTCCACCCCGAGCGCCTCCATCTGGGCGCCGGTAAAGGCACTGATCGCAATGCCGACGTCCTGCGCCTCCTGGGCACGTTTCTGGGCGGTGACGACCACCTCCTCGAGCACGTTCTGCGCCGGCACCGAACCCGCGAAAACAAGCAGGCCGATCAAGGCGACGGTACGTCCACTGCGCGTCGTAGTCATGACTTTCCCCTCTGTGTTGCTCGCTTCAGGCTGCCTGCGGCGGCAGGAAAAGACCGGACACGGCGCCGCCGCCGGGTGCCGATCGCGCCGCGGATTGAAGCGACGGCGCGATCATTTATTTTAAGCCTAAAATATCATCGTGATTCGCGTGTTTCAATAGACCCCGGGCCGGCCGGTTTGATTGCCTGACGATGACGATTCCGCCGTCCGCTTCGGCTATGGCGACGGCGCTCCCAGGCGTTCGCGGGCGAGGTCGATCCAGTATTTTTCCTTGCGCCGGTAATAGCCCGGGGCGCGGCGGGCGCGCAGCAGGGTTTGCTCGAACTGCTCGCGGGCCTCGTCCGCACGGCCCTGGCTTGCGAGCAACAGCCCGTAGCGCACGCGCGCCTCCTCGCCCGGGTAACTGGTGCTCAGCGCCGCATATTCGTCGAGCGCGGCGTCGTGATCGCCGAGTTTCTCGAGCGCCCGCGCATACAGCAGGTGTCCGTCGGTGGACTGAAAGTCCGGGTTGGCGGATTTCAGCCGATCCAGCGTCTGGCGACAGGCCTCCGCGCTGCCGCGCTCGAACCGGACTTCGGCCAGCTTCAACAGGATGTGCGGGTCTTCGGCGAACGGGCCGCTGAGGCAGGACTGGAACAGTTCCTCGGCATCGGCCAGGCGCCCGGCCTGGCGGCACTCCTCGGCCAGGGCCAGGCGGTTGTCGATGTTGTCCGAGAGCGCCAGTTCGTCCTTGAGCCGTCTCAGCTCCCGCTCGGGGTCGATCGCTTTGATGAGCCGGTTGCCGGTCCGACGCACGCCGCGCGAGGTGCGCAGGTCCGGCAGCACTTGGGTCGCGATGTAGACCGCGCAGCCGATCAGCGGCACGAACAGGATCAGCATGATCCAGTAGTACTCGCGCCCGGTGCGAACCACGTGGATCGCGCAGGCGATCTGCAGGGCGATCGTCAGAACCGCCAGCGCCGGCATTGGCTCAACCCCCCTCGACCGCGGAATCCGCCGCCGCGATCCGCTGCTCGATACGCCGCAGCAGGCCCCGGAGCATCGAGACCTCGGCCGCGCTCAACTCGGCGCGGTTGCCGAGCGCGCGGAACTTCAGCAGCAGGTGATCGGGATCGCGGCGCGGAAAATCGAGCGCCTCGAGGACCTGCTTCAGGTGTCGATACAGGCGCTCCAGATCGGCGCTCGTCGCCGCCTCCGGCGCCTCGGCCGGAGCCGGCGCGTCGATCAGCGAGCGGATCGCGAACGCATAGACCTGGACCGCGTGGGACAGGTTCAGGCTGCGGCAGCCGTCGCTGGTCTGGATCGCGCTGCGGAACTGGCAGCGATAGAGCTCGTCGCTGGTCAGACCGCTGTCCTCCGGCCCGAACACCAGCGCCACGTCGGCCGCCGCGGCCTGGCGCCACAACCGTCGGGCGGCGTCATGCGGGCTCAGTGTCGGCCAGTCCTGACCGCGCTCGCGGGCCGAGGTGGCAATCGTCAGCGCGCAGTCGGCGATCGCCGCCTCGAGCGATTCGACCACCCGGACCCGGTCGAGCAGATCGGCCGCCTCGGTGGCCCGGATCCGCGCCTCGGAGTCGGGAAAGCGCTCCGGTTGCACCAGCCACAGTTGCTCCAGCCCCATGGATTTGAGCGCGCGCGCCGCGGCGCCGATGTTGCCCGGATGGCGCGGCCGTACCAGCACCGTCCGGATTCGGTCCAGCCGGGATACTTCACTCGGGGATGGCGGGGTATCGGCCACCACCGGATGATGCCCCCTGTCGCGCGGCCTGTCACGCCCGCTAGAGGTGAGTCAAATCGCGCGCGTCTCCCGTTCCGGGGCCGCGCACAGCGGAATCTCGGGCCGGGACGCCGACTTGGTGCCGGCCCGCGCTGTGGTCCCCGGCGGGTGGTAGGTGAACACCACCGAAAGCTTCAGCTCGTCGGTCAGGTTGCGCGAGGCCGAGTGGAACAGCCCGGCGTGGAAGAACAGCACGTCGCCGGCTTCCAGATTGACGGAGTCCGCGGTCGCGATGGCGGCGCGGTTGGCCGGATCGTCAGGGCGCAGGAAGCGGGCCTCGTCGAGGCGCTCGCCAAGCCCGGTCCATCGATGCGACCCCGGGATCAGGTGCAGTCCGCCGTTGGCGGGATACTCGGCCCCGAGCGCGAGCCAGGCGTTGACCAGATCGCGGCCCTCGAACGACCAGTAGCGCAGATCCTGGTGCCAGCCGGTATCGCTGGAGAAGCGCGGGTGCTTGGTCATCACGCAGTTGTGGTGCGCCTGGCACAGCCACAGCTCGCGGCTGTCCAGCAGGGCCTGCACGCGGGTCAGCAAGCGCGGGTCGCGGGCCCATTCGGCCAGCGCCCCGCCGCGGGCGTAGGCGTCGAGCAGCCGCCGGGGGGTCCCGCCGCCAGGCGCCTCGGCCGACCTCGGCGCCCCTGGATAGCCGACCTCGTGCTCCAGTTCCCGCGGGTCGGGCTTTGCCGCCAGCGCGGCGAGCGCCTGCGCGCGCAGGCGGGCGATCCCGGCCGCATCCAGCAGCCCGCGCGCGACCGCGTAGCCGTTCTCGCGAAATCGCGTCACCTCGACCGCCGAAAAGCCCGAATCACGCATCACATCACTGTCGCGCCGTTAATGGTTCAATTCAAGACGCTTTATCTGTTGTATATTACAACCATTAACTTGCGTAAGAGTACCAAATCGTGGATGCAAAGATCATTCAGGATCTGCGGGCCGCCGGTCGCCAGCTCGTACGCGAATTTCGGGCCCTAGATGGGCGCGGCTGCGTGCCGGGTCTGAGCTTCTCCGAGTGCCATTTCCTGACCGAACTGGACCAGCGCGGTCTGGCCACCGCGTCCGACCTCGGCGCCGCGATGGTGCTGGAGAAATCGACCATCAGCCGGATGGCCCAGCGGCTGGCCAGGCGCGGTCTGATCGAGCGCACGACCGGGTCCGGCGACCGTCGGACGCGGCCGCTGACGCTGACCGAAGCGGGCCGCTCCGAGGTCAGGGAGATCCACGCCGCCGCCGACCACCAGGTGCGCCAGGCGCTCGGTTTCGTCCGCGACGAGGACCACGCGACATTGCTGGCCGGGCTGGAGCGCTACGCCAAGGCACTGCGCTACGCGCGGCTGTCCGCGCCGCTGAAGATCCGCCCGATCCGGCCCGAGGACGACCCGGCGATCGCTCGTATCATCGTCGACGTGATGACCGAGTTCGGCGCGGTCGGCTGCGGTTACTCGATCGAGGACGCCGAGGTTTCCTCGATGCACTCGAGCTACCACCAGCCCGGGGCGGCCTATTTCGTCGTCACCCGCGACGACGAAATTCTCGGTGGGGGCGGGGTGGGCCCACTACCGGACAGCCCGCCCGGTACCTGCGAGCTCAAGAAGATGTACTTCCGGCCCGAGCTGCGCGGCACCGGTATGGGGGTGCGGTTGTTGCGCCATTGCCTGCACACCGCCCGCCTGCTGGGCTACCGGCAGGTCTACCTGGAGACGCTGGAGGCGATGCACGCGGCGCGCACGCTGTACCGGAAGTTCGGTTTCGAGGACCTGGACGCCCCGCGCGGCAACACGGGGCACTTCAAGTGCAACCGCTGGATGATCAAGGATCTGTAGCCCGCTTCTCTCACCACCCTTGTACTGCGGCGCCCCAACGGCACGTCCTGGCCGGCTCAGCCGTAGACCTGACCCGGCAGCCAGGTCACCAGCGCCGGAACCGCCGCGACCAGCCCCAGCAGCAGGAGCTGGATCAGGATGAACGGGATCACGCCGCGATAGATATCGATCGTGGTGACCGAGTCGGCGGCGACCCCGCGCAGGTAGAACAGCGCGAACCCGAACGGCGGGGTCAGAAACGAAGTCTGCAGGTTGATCGCGATCAGGATCCCGAGCCAGACCGGATCGACCCCCATCGCCAGCAGCACCGGGCCGACGATCGGAACGACGACGAAAGTGATCTCGATGAAGTCGAGCACGAACCCGAGCACGAACATCAGCACCATCACCGACAGCAGCGCGCCGAAGGTGCCGCCCGGCAGCGCGTTCAGCAGCTCGTGCACCGCCACGTCGCCGCCGAAACCGCGGAACACCGCCGAGAAGATTCCCGCGCCAACCAGGATCATGAACACCATCGAGGTGATCTTGACCGTGCCGCGGGTGATCTCGGTCAGCGTCGAGAGCTTCAGACCGCCGTGGCCCGCGCCCAGCAGCAGCGCGCCGCCGGCGCCGACCGCGGCCGCCTCGGTCGGCGTCGCGATTCCGGCGATGATCGAGCCCAGCACCGCGACGATCAGCGCCAGCGGCGGGAACAGCGCGGCCAGCACGCGCAGAACCGGCACCCGCTCGGTGGTTTCGTGCGGCGGCACCCGCGCCGGTCTCAGGAACGCGACCACGATCAGGTAGACCACGTAAGCGAGCACCAGCAGCAGGCCCGGGATCAGCGCGCCGACGAACAGGTCTCCGACCGAGACCGTACGCGCGGTGAAGATGCCGAGGTTGTTTTGCGCCTGCTGGTACGCGGTCGAGATCACGTCGCCCAGCAGCACCAGCACGATCGACGGTGGGATGATCTGCCCCAGCGTGCCGGCGGCGCAGATACTGCCGCAGGCGATGCGGGGGTCGTAGCCGTTGCGCAGCATGGTCGGCAGCGACAAAAGCCCCATCGTGACCACGGTCGCGCCGACGATGCCGGTGCTGGCCGCCATCAGCATGCCCACGATCAGCACCGCTACGCCTAACCCCCCGCGCAACCGGCCCATCAGGATCGCCAGCGACTCCAGCAGCCGCTCGGCCACCTGCGAGCGCTCCAGGGTGATCCCCATGAACACGAACAGCGGCACCGCGACCAGAATCTCGTTGGTCATCACCCCGTACAGCCGGTTGGGGACCGACAGCAGGAACGCGATGTCGAACAGGCCCAGGAGTGTCCCCAACCCGGCGAACGCCAGTGCGACGCCGGCCAACGTGAAGGCGACCGGGAACCCGGCCATCAGCGCCGCACACACCGCGACGAACAGCACCAGGGCGAGCCAGGCTTCCATTGCCTGTCAGTTTGCGCTCTTGAGGCGCTGCCACGAACGCCCGGCCAGCGCGACGCCCTGCAGCGCCAGCACCGTCGCCGCGACCGGGATCGCCGTCTTCAACAGGTACACGTAGGGCTGTCCGCCGGCCTCCGGGGAAGCTTCCCCGCGCCCCTGGTTCATGCCCCACGACGCGCTGACGAAATCCAGCGACAGCCAGAAGATCAGCGCGCACACCGGCAGCAGCAGCAGCAGCGAGCCCAGCAGATCGACCCACGCGCGTCGCCGCGGCGGCATCTTCTGGTAGAAGATGTCCACCC